>JBFHXQ010000211.1:0-5352 GCA_041598895.1 Woeseiaceae bacterium
CGAGCGGCGCTTTCCGGCGCGGCACACTACAGCGCGACGCACGAGCGAACTCCACTTTGTGAGGAGGCGGCCATGTGCTTAAAGCGAATGAACTGGATTGTGGTCCTGTTCGCGATCGTCGCTGCTCCGGCGCACACTCAGATTCCAACCGCACTGATCAAATACGCAGATCTCGTGCTCTTCAACGGGACGGTGCTGATAGTGAACGCGAATTTCGACGTGGCTGAGGCGCTCGCGATCCGCGATGGCCGCGTCTTGGCTGTGGGCACGACGGCAGAAATTCTGCAGCTGGCAGGCCCCGAAACCGGCCGTGTCGACCTGGCGGGCCGCACGGTGACGCCCGGCTTCATATATAACGACGGCGATAACGCCGTTCCCGGCGGTGACATCTACAAGGACACAATGGTTGCAGGCGGGCTTTCAGGCCGAATTGCCGGTGCGACGCTCCCCGAACTGCTCGCTTCTATCGAGGAGGTGCTCGCGAAAGCGGGGCCCGAAGAACCGGTTTTCATCAACATGCCCAAAGCGCAGCCGCGCGAAGCCGAGCAATGGACCGCGAACGATCTCGACGAAGTCGCACCCGCTAACCCGTTGGCACTGTTCTACAATGACAGCGTCGTCGTCGTGAATCATGCGATGCTCGAGATGGCATTCGCGACGGGTCTGCCGCGCGACCATTTCGGAGTGATCACTGACGCCAGCGGCACGCCGACGGGTCAGCTGTTCCAGCAGGCTGCGGGCTTCATCGGCTGGCAGGTCAGGCCGTGGCCGAGCCCGGATTATATAGAAGAAGCCATTCGTCAGACGCAGGCGAGCCTGCTTGGCTACAACAGTGTCGGGGTCACGACGACGACAGGGCACATGAGTGGTCTGACCGTGAGCATATTGAACGAGCTGTTCCGGCGCGGCGAGCTGCGCACGCGGGTCTATCCGGGCCATGACTTTACGCGGCAGAATGTCTATGCCGAGCAATATCTGAAACGCGTCGGAAACCTCGTCAACTTTTCACTGCACGATCCCGTCACCGGCCCGATGGTGAAAATCGTGGGCGCGGCGACCGGCCCGGTCGACGATGGTTCCAACAGCCAGTTCGGCATGCTGACGCTGGAGGACAAGGAACGCGTCGACCCCGAGATCGGTGGCAACGCGCGCGGCATGAACAAGTGGACCGGCGAAGTCTGGACTGGGCTCGACTGGGACGACATGCGGGCCGAACAGAAATCGCAGACCGATTACAACACGATCGCTCATCTTATACGTTACGGCTGGAACATGAGCGGCAATCACAACATGGGCAGCGCCGCGCTCCGGATAAACCTGATCGCAATCGACGACTTTCTGGCATCCGGCATCGAGCCGTATTTCCCAACACAGAAGCCGAATGCGTTCGATCACAACCTGATCTGGCACGAATCGAACTATCCGTTGCTCGACAAACACAAAGACAATATCGCTATGGCGCTCAGTCCCGAGATCTTCGACCAGAGGAAATCCGTCACCGGGCGTGAGCTGCTCGAATCTCAGTACGGTGAGCGCATGCACACCATGCAGCCGGTCAAGGACCTGCTCGGCCGTGGGTATCATCTGCACATCGAGGGCACGAGCCCCACGGAGCATCCGATGTGGAAAATCGAGAAATTCGTGACGCGAACCGACGATCAGGGAAGGGTTTGGGGCGCGAATCAGGCGATCGACCGCGCGACAGCGCTGCAAATGCTGACTGTTAACGCAGCATGGTTCATTGGCGAACAGGATGAGCTCGGCTCGCTAGAGCCGGGCAAGTGGGCGGATCTCGCTGTCCTCGACGGTAACTTTCTCGATGTGCCCGCTGACAAGATCGACGCACTGCACATCGATCTCACCTACGTGGGCGGGAAACTCGTATTCGACAGATCGTTGTGGCAGTGATCGACGGTTGATGCCGAACGAGTAAGAGGAGCAGATCGAATGAGATTGTCTCTCGCAGGCGCCGCATTAGTTTGCAGCGGCGTGTTGTCATCAATGATTGGCTCGGCATCGTCGGCTCGGGAATTGCCGCCCGAGGTCCTGCATTACGCCGATACCGTGTTGTTCAACGGACACGTTCTGACCGCCGACGCTGACAGGGATTTCACAGTTGCGGAAGCAGTTGCCATTCGCGACGGGCGTTTCCTGTCCGTGGGTAAAAACGACGTTGTTTTGGCTTACGCGGGTCCTGGCACGCGGCGCATCGACCTACGGGGCCGGTCCGTTACTCCCGGATTCATCTATTCTGACGGCGACAACGCCGTCCCGGGGGGTGATCTCGTCAAGGACTCCCAGTGGGGCGGAACGATGCAGCAGCAGATCGGTGGCCGCAGCCTGGAGGAGGTCGAGCAGACGTTGATCCACATCGTGGAGAACGAGGCACTCCCTGGCGAAATCATTTTCGTAAAGGTTACGGACCAATGGGCGGGCCCGATCATGGAGGTCTGGGACCGAAATCTACTGGATGAGATATCGCCCGAGAACCCGACGCTGTTGCTGCCGGATTGCTGTCACGCGATCGCCAACACTCGGCTGCTGGAGCTCATGCTGGAGGCCGGATTTCCGCCGGGCCATCTGCATCTGATTCGCGACCGTCGCGGCCGTCCGACCGGTCAGCTCGGAAGCCAGGCCGTTGGTTTCGTCGGTCGCGAGCTTCGGCCGATGCCGCCGCCCGAATGGATCCAGACCGAGGGCGTCGAACGCGCAGCCAAAACCATTGCAGAGTACGCGCGCGAGGGAATAACGACGGCCACGGGCCACATGACCGGCCTGACGGTGCTCATTCTGAACCGGATGTTTAGGAATGGCGATCTGGTCATTCGCGTTTATCCGGCGCTCGACTTGATGCGCCAGAACGCATTTCCGGAGCGCACGCTCAAGCGCACCGGTAATCTGATGGATTTTGCGCTGGTCGATGCGCGTGGTCCGATGGTACAGATCGTCGGCACCTCAGTCGGCCCGCACTCGGGAGCGCCGGACTCGGCGATCGGGCTCATGACCATAGAGCCCAAAACCAACATCATTCCGGAACTCGGCCGCAGCGCGCACGGCTTCGATCGCTGGAGTGCCGAATACTGGACCGGCAAAACCACGCAGGAATTGGACGACGCGCAACGGGCGGACAGTGAGTTTCAAAACGTCCTGTTAGGGCGCAAGTACGGTTACAACGTCAATGGTGTCCATGATATGGGCAGCGGCGGCATCATGTTGGCGATGCAGACGATCGTCGCTGCGGAGAGTCAGGATACGCTTTATGTACCGGAGCTCGCGCGTGCTCATGCGCTCGACCACAATATTGATTGGATCGACGCAAACTTCGAGTACTTCGCCGAACACCGGGAGCTGCTGACAAAGCATTTGCGCGTAGGCATCAGCCTGGACAGCGCCCTGGACCAGCGCTCGGCCGAGATTTACGGTATCGACGATGTCGTGACGGCGCAGTACGGCTGGGAAGGCGTCGAGCGCCTCGCGCCGCTGCGGCGCCTGCTGGACTCCGGCATCCCGTTTCACATAGAGGGTACGGACCCGCGCACGCCGCCGCTCAAGCTCGTCAAGGACGCCGTCATGCGTGTCGACCGGGACGGCAAGGTCGTCGCAGCCGATCAGGCGCTGACTCGGCAGGAAGCGCTGCTTGCGCTGACCCGCTGGGCCGCGCGCTTCCTCAGCGCCGAGGATTCAATCGGGTCGATCGTGCCGGGGCATTTTGCCGACCTGGTCGTTTTCGATGGCGACATACTCGCCGCGCCGATTGCGGAGATCGACGGTCACCGACCGCTTCTGACGCTGGTCGGCGGCAAAGTCGCCTACGAGTCGGACAAGCTGTAGCACATGCGGAGGCGTCGCAAACCGGCGATCGCTGCGATATCGGTAGCGATCATCCTGAGTAGCCAAATGATTGGGGAGTCGTTCGCCGGTGACGAGGTCGACTACTCGGCGCCGTACCTGGTCGTCGAGGATGGTGAGCTGGTGACGAAGTACCCGAATAAAGAGCATGTGGTCGACGGCGCGCCTGCGCCAAAGGCAGATAACGGCGGGACTGATGCGTCGGTGGCGCGCAGCGCGGGACGGTGGTGGCTCGTCGTCGCGATCGCGGTCGCAGTACTCACGGCCGGCATTTTTATTTTGCAAAGGCGCGACCGGCAGCGTCATTGATCGTTCGCGGCATCTTGCCTCGAATCGCGCCGAGGACGGCGCTCCTACGGGGAGGATCGTAGGAGCGGCATCTTGCCGCGAATAGCCTCGAATGGTGCCGAGGACGGCGCTCCTGCGCGGAGGTTCGCAGGAGCGGCATTCGGGACAGGATGTCCTTATGTCGCGTAGCACAGGGATGTGCGAGAGCGACCCGGCCGCGAACAATCGCCCTAGACGCCCAGCGTGATGACTTCCGCATTACGAACGCCGAGACGTTCCGCCCCGTTGTCGGTAATCAGCACGGCATCGCCGAACTGCGCGGCCGGTTTTTCGACGCCTTCGATGTGAAACCGCGGCTTGATCGTGAACACCATGCCGGGCTTCACGACCAGGTCGCCGTTCTCGTCGGGGCGCGTCGGGCCCATGCGCGGGCCGTCGCCCGACGCGCCGGCAGTATGAAAAACCACGCCCCAGTAGGTTGTGCCGCGCTTCTCGACCAGCTTACGGTAATACTCCCCGTACTCCGTGAAGCTCAGGCCCGGCTTCGCGTAATCGACGAGTGCGTGAAACATGTCGATGCAGTAGCTCATGGCGGAGTTCCAGTGTCTCGGAACCGTCGGGCCGATGCACATTGCGTGGTTGACCTGGGATGCATAGCCGAGCACCGCACACGACAGTTCCTGGCTGCAGATTTGTCCTGACTGAAATAACTCGTCGAGGGGCCTGCCTTCCGCGGTGTTGCCCTCGTCGCCGCCGCGGATCGAGATGCGCTGCGGTTCTTCGCCGGTGGCGTTGAAAAGCGTCCTGAAAACCTCGAACCAGACGTCACGATGGGCCACCCCCGGGCCGGCGGTCTCGACGATGGCCCGGATCGCGAGTTCGCTGGCACGGCTCGCGAGGCGCAGCACGTCTATTTCCTCGGCTCCGCGCTCGAGCTTCACTTCCATGAGCAGCGGGACCGCCGTCTCGAACCGCGCCTTCGGAAGCGCAGATTTGATGTTCGTCAACGTGGTGTAGCTCACGCCTCCTTCGTCGTTGCGCATCTGTCCGGACAGATTGCCGACGCCGATGCGCGCGCGCTCCATGCCGAGTTCCTTCAGGCGATCGATGATGATCCGGGACCGATTGAAACGACTCACGCGCAGATCGAAATCGACCGGCGATTTCTCGGCGACGCTGCGGCTGTCGTCGCCACCGCGGAAGATCAGCGTGGGC
>JBFHXQ010000212.1:0-5306 GCA_041598895.1 Woeseiaceae bacterium
CGCTTTCACATCGGGCCACTCGACAAGAGAGAAATGCGCGAATACATCGATCGCCGTCTCGAAGTTGCTGGCCGCGCTCCGAATGACCTCTTCGAGGATGACTCGTACGATGTCATATACCGGCACACGGGCGGCGTTCCTCGATTGATAAACACGCTCTGCGATACCGCACTGTTGTGTGCGTTCGCCGATGAGAAGCCGTCAGTCGACGGCGCAGACATATTGACCGCCGTTGCGGAACTCGACTGGAAAGAGCACGAGGCGCCGTCTGGCGTATTCGATCAGCTGCTGACGCGGCAGCAGCGACGAACCATGGATACGCACATTACGCAGATCACGGTCCGCAGCGAGGGCAAGACCTTAGGCGTGCAGTCTTTCCCGCCAGGTAGGGCAATCATCGGACGCTCCCCGGACAACGAAATCTATATCAAGAGCAAGTTCGTCAGCCGCCATCACGCGCAGTTGATTAGCGATGACAAGGGCTGCATCATCGAAGATCTAAACAGCACGAACGGCGTTTTCATTCGGGAGCGGCAAGTCAAGAAACACCAGCTTCGCGACGGAGAAGTGATCACGCTCGGCATTCATGAGCTCGAATATCGTGATCTGCGCAAGCCTATCGAGTCGTTGGAGAATATCGCCAGCGACAAAGCGTCGCTCGTGGGAAAATAAGCGTCACCGATCCTGATGCTGACCGGCGCGGTGGCCTGATTCCCTGTAATCGCGCCGTTTCAGCAGGACGACGAGGCCGGCAACCAGACCGCCCAATCCCAACGTGAAGCAGATCGTGGGCCAGTACCACCAATTGACGTACATGGACGCTCCGAGACAAACCGCACCGACGAGCAGGTAAAAATACGGCAGGCTCTCGTAGATCGGTTTCGGCATCCACATGTGACTGTCTCCTAAAGCAGACAGTCCATTGTCCACGGGCGTCGACACCGCGTCCAGTGACAGATGTCAAAACGCCCGGCAAATACGGCGCTTAAGTAAAACAAACAGGCGATTTTTTCGGTCAGGTCAGCCCGAATAGGCGCAACAGGCGCGAAAAAACCGAATCGGACAGTCCGTCGACCGACAGGTCGGGTTCGAGCTCAGGAAATTCGTTCGCGAGGCTTTGCGGCAGATTTCGACCTGCGGTCTCGAAATCACTCTCCGTCATGGTGGTGTCGAATGCCATCCGCTGACTCCGTATGAGGACGCGGGGATAATAGGCAACCCATGCGCGCGATGCAGTGAGTCACCTCACACTGTCACGTATTCCGCAGGCGCGTCGCTTATGGTAACAACCGACACAGGTGTTCCTCACGCGGTGCCCCCGACCGTCAGCTCGTCGATTTTCAGCGTCGGCTGGCCAACGCCAACCGGGACGGACTGGCCTTCCTTGCCGCAGGTCCCTACGCCGGCGTCCAGTTCGAGATCGGAACCAACCATCGAAATCTTCGGCAACACGTCCGGGCCGTCGCCGATCAGCATTGCGCCTTTGACCGGCGCAGTAATTTTGCCATTCTCGATCAGGTAGGCCTCGCTCGCCGAAAACACGAACTTGCCGGACGTAATGTCGACCTGGCCGCCGCCGAAATTCGGCGCGTACAGGCCCTTGTCCACGGAGGCAATGATCTCGTCGGGATCGTGCGCGCCGGCTAGCATGTACGTATTCGTCATGCGTGGCATCGGCATGTGTGCGAACGACTCACGCCGACCGTTGCCGGTCGGCTCGACGCCCATCAGGCGGGCGTTCAGCTTATCCTGCATGTAACCACAGAGGACGCCATCTTCGACCAGCACGTTGTACTGGCCGGGCGTCCCCTCATCATCAACGGCAAGCGAGCCACGTCGGTTCGCCAATGTGCCATCATCGACGATCGTGCACAGCGGCGAGGCAACTTTTTCGCCCACCCTGCCGGTGAAGGCCGAGGTTCCCTTGCGATTGAAGTCGCCCTCCAGCCCGTGTCCAACCGCTTCGTGCAGCAGCACACCGGGCCAGCCCGGACCCAGGACGACCGGCATCGTTCCGGCGGGCGCCGGAACGGCTTCGAGCTGGACCTGGGCCTGGCGAACCGCTTCCCGCGCATAATCCAAAGGCCGGTCGCCCGCCAGAAAGTAGCTCAAATCGCTGCGCGCACCACCGCCAGCATACCCCTGTTCACGGCGACCGTTTTCTTCCAGGATAACGGTAACGTTGAGCCGCACGAGCGGCCGCGCGTCGGCGGACAGCGTGCCGTCCGACCCGGCAATCAACACCAGGTCCTGGTTGCTCACGAGACTGATCATGACCTGCTCGATGCGCCCGTCGAGCTCGCGCGTGCTTTCTTCGAGCGCCATCAGCAATTCGGTTTTCGCCGCGTCGCTGATACTCGTCGTCGGATCGGTCGCGGGGTACAGTGCTGCGATGTCGCGCCGCTGCCAGGTTGCCAGCCGACCCGAGCGGCCTGATCGAGAGATGGCGCGCGCCGCGCCCGCCGCCTGTTCTAGCGCCGGAAGCAGCAACTCGTCGGAGTACGCAAATCCTGTCTTCTCGCCGCTGACCGCGCGCACGCCGACACCCTGGTCGAGACTGAAGCTGCCCTCCCGCAAAATACCGTCCTCGACGGCCCAGCTTTCGCGGCGGCTCACCTGGAAATACAGGTCCGCGTAATCGATGCCGGCGCGCATCAGCGAGCCCAGCGTCGAGTTCAGATGCCGTTCCTCGAGCCCGACCGGGTCGAGCACTCGCGCCATGAGCGCATCGACCGATTTCTTGCTGTCACCGTTCAATTCGAAAAATCCTGTAGCGTGTCACGAATGTGGGAATCTAGCACGACCGCCTACAGTCTACGATTCGCAAGCACCGGAAACTCCCTGCGCAGCCGGGTCGGTAGCTCGGGATCCAGCGTCGCGGCGATAATACCTTCGCCGTCGGAGTGCTCCGCCAGCACCCGTCCCCACGGGTCGACGATCATCGAGTGCCCATACGTGTTGCGCTTGTCGGGATGCCGTCCGCATTGTCCGGGCGCGACGACGTAGGCCAGATTCTCGATCGCACGCGCCCGAACCAGCGTATGCCAATGCGCCCTTCCGGTCGCGACGGTAAAGGCAGCGGGTATCGTGAACATGATCGCGTCATCCTCGACCAGTCGTCGATACAGTTCGGGAAATCGTAGGTCGTAGCAAATCGTCAGTCCGATTCTTCCCCACGGAGTTTCGGCAGACACCGCCTCGGTACCGGGATACATCGAGTGTGACTCGCGATACGACTCCTCGCGATCCGGTAGCTTGACATCGAAGAGATGAATTTTCCGGTAGCAGGCGACCTGCGCCCCCGAGTCGGAATAGACCGGACAGGCGCCGTAGACGCGCTCCGCTTCCGGCGAGACCATCGGGATGCTGCCGCCAACGATCCACAGCCGATGCCGGCACGCGGCCCTGCTGAGAAACTCCTGGATCGGCCCTGACCCCGGTTCCTCGGCATGGGCCGCTTTGTCGCGTCCGCGTTCGGGCATCAGCGCAAAATTTTCCGGCAGCACGGCAAGGCTGCATTCGTCAGTGGCCGCCTCCAGAAGGAGTTCGTCGGCGCGCTCGAGATTGGCGCCGACGTCTGAACCGCTGCTTAGCTGAATCGCTGCAACCCTCAAAGCCACGATGCTCCCGTCATATTGGTGTTCAGAGCTTGCCTGCGACACATCTCGGGCCGAAGCGCGTGACCCGCCCTGAAGACTGGCAACCTTGACGTCATTCATCCTCCGGGAAGCAGCCTGCCATGCGGCCGCTTGCGGCGAAGCTGTCCGCGCTCGCAGAATCTATTTCCGGTTCATCCCAGGACCCGCGCACAGCATAGTAGACCTGGCTTACCTCCTGCAGCGGTTTCTTGAATATCTGGGAAAAAATCAGCATCGCTGCAGCCACCTGCGGGCCGGCGACGACTGCCCCCACGACCGGCAGGGTGTCTCCGAAACTGGCGTTCACGACTGCGACCTGTTCGTAATCGCGGTCAACCAGACTGGCGCGACCGACGATCCCGATATCCGCCGCGGGTCCGACCAGCGAAAGGTCACACGTGTAGGTATCGCCGTCCTCGATGCGGAACGTCCCTGTAATCGTGTCGAAACCGAAACCTTTTCCGAAGACGTCGCGAAAATCCAGAGCCAGTCGGCGCGGCAGTGCCACGACACTCATCAGGCCGAACATACGGCCGGCGCCGGGATCGACCTCGTCGAGCTGACCGCTCCCGAGCCGAACCTGAACTTCGCCATCGAGCGTATCCAGAAAATCGTGGCGCGGCCCTCCTGACCAGCTGACGTCGAACAGCAAAGCCATATCGTTGCCAACGATGCCCGGACCATAGGCCAGCCTCCGCATCGTCTCGTCGATGTTCGTGCTCGTCAGCGTTCCTGTAACGGACGTGCGGCTGCCCATCGGATCAGACGCATCGACAAGCCACCGGCCGCTGCCGATAATCTCGAACGTCGCATCCCTCGTGACCAGCGTTTCGGCAATCAGCCCGTCTGCAGTGCGCTCTATCTCGGTATCGACGCTGCCGAAGAAGCGTTCGCCGAGCGCGAATTCGCCAGCCTTGATCGAAATCGGGGGCACTTTTCGCGGATCCAGGTCGACTCTGCGTGCGCCCTGCGACGTCTCGTCGCCGGGCAGCACCAGGCGCTCCATGTCCAGTACCACAGCTCGGCCTGAGTCGAGATCGTACGGCACGAAGGCGGACCCGATCACGTCAGCCCCATCCAGCTGCACGAGCCAGTCTCTCGCGCTGCGATCAACGCGCACCCTGTGGTCGACCAGGTGCTGCCCCAATATGCGCAGGTGGCCAACGGCAACGTCGATCGAGCGAATCCTGTCCGCAGCGCCTGCCTGCTTCTCGTCGGCGCGGGACAAATCAAACCAGTCCTGCAATCGGAACGATTCGATGGCGCCGCGCAGATGCAGCCCGCGCGTGTCGGCGGGGATTAGTTCGGCAGCGGTGCTGCCCGATCCGAATGCCAGCACGCCGCGATCAAAATCCCAATCGGATTGGTCGCGCAGATAGCCGAGCGTCCAGGCGAGCAAATTGCCCGCCGTACCGTTCGTCTCGATGCGGTCCTCGCCGCGTGGGAATTCGATCGTCGCGCTGACCGGCAGTTCGGCGTCCGCCGCTTTGGCCAGCGGCGCGGGAAGCCGGCTTTCGAGACCGGCGAGGTCCGTGTCGAGCACAACCTGAAACGGTGGCGGAGATTCCTGTTTACCGCGCGGGAAGCGAAGCTCGCCACTGTAGGCAAAATCTCCGGTCAGGAAATCCCCGAGCGGCAGATCGAATCCCGCGACGAGCTCGGCCGCCG
>JBFHXQ010000213.1:0-5294 GCA_041598895.1 Woeseiaceae bacterium
AAAGAAGAGGGACAAGCCGCGATGACCGCGTATCAGAACAAGACGGCGGCGCTTTTGAGTGCGTCGCCAGGCAGGCTCGGCGGGCTGCGCGGCCTCGTTCACGTACGCGCCATACTCGTGAATCTCGGCGTGCTCGTGCTGCCGGGTCAGCTGAGCGTTGCGAAAGCAGGCGACGCGTTCGACGAGCGCGGTGCGCTCGTGAGCGAATTTTATCGTGAGACGCTCGATAGCCTGATGCAAAAGCTCGTCGCAACTCTGTGCTGCCTGCAGGCGGACTGAATGCAATCCACACGGGCGGTCCCGGCTATCGCGACGGCTGCGCTCCTGCTGCAGGCCTGCGGCGACGTGGGCAGCGTCGGTCCGCAACCCGATGCGGCGAGATCCGCAGCCCTTTCGATCGCGGAAGTGCAGGGAGACGGCAGGCGCAGCCCGGTCGAGGGCAGCGACGTGACGGTTACCGGTGTCGTAACGGGTGATTTCCAGAGCCGCGGTTCCGGTGGCACCGGAAACCTGGACGGCTTTTTCCTGCAGTCGGAAATCCCCGACAGCGATTCGCGGACCTCCGACGGTATTTTCGTGTTCGACGGCCCGAATTCCCGGACCGACGTCTCCCGCGGCGACAGGGTTCGCGTGCGGGGCGAAGTCGTCGAACATTTCGGCGAAACCCAGATCATGGCTGCCGACATCCGCGTCATCGGCAGCGGTACGGTGACGCCGATCACGGTCACGCTGCCATCGCAATCCATTGCCCGTAATTCGGACGATGCCGCGATCGCCGATCTGGAAGCATTCGAGGGCATGTACGTACGCTTTCCACAGGCGCTGACCATCAGAGGCATGCGAGAACTGGAAAGCTTTGGCGCGATGGCGCTCGCAGCGGGGGGACGCCCGTTCCAGTTCACGAATCGGAACGCACCCGATGCGGCTGGCTACCGCGTGCACCGGCAGGCGCTCGCGGCGCGCAGCATCGTACTGGATGATGGCTTCAAGGCGCGTCGCGTCACACCGATTCGCTATCTCGAGGCGTCCGGGATTCTGCGGGTCGGCGACACCGTCACGGGCCTGACCGGCAACCTGCGTTACTCGCGCGGCAGCGGAGATTCCGGAACGGAAACCTACCGACTCATGCCGACCGCCCCGCCAGAGTTCGCCTCCGAAAATCCCCGTCCGGAACCGCCGCCGAGGAGCGGCCCTCTTCGGATCGCGAGCTTCAACCTGCTCAACTTCTTCTCGACGATCGATACCGGCAGGGACGTCTGCGGGCCCTTCAAGGACGCAGCCTGCCGCGGCGCGGACAGTGCTGCGGAGTTCGAGCGCCAGCGCGCCAAGGTCGTTACGGCTCTGCGCATGATCGACGCCGACGTTGTCGGCCTGATTGAAATGGAAAACAACGCTGACGCATCGCTGCGAGAGATCGTCGATGCGTTGAACAGCGGGCCGGGATCGGACGCGTATGCGTATGTCGAGACCGGGACGATCGGCAGAGACACGATCAAGACCGGTTTCATTTACAGGACCGGGCAGGTCGCTCCGCAGGGTTCGTTCGCGCTGCTGGACGCCAGTGTGGACGTACGCTTCAATGACAGCCGCAATCGTCCTGCGCTCGCACAGACATTTCGCCACGTGAGTACCGGCGCCAGTTTGACTGTCATCGTCGTGCACCTGAAATCGAAGGGATCGAACTGCGAGGCCGACGGCGACCCGAACCGACGAGACGGTCAGGGCAATTGCAACGGCGTGCGCACCGACGCCGCAATGGCGCTCGTCGACTGGCTCCGGGACGACCCGACGGGCAGCCGCGACGACGATTATCTGGTCATCGGGGACTTCAATGCGTATGCGCGCGAGCATCCGATCGTCACGTTCGAGGGCGCCGGCTACATCAACTTGCTCCGAAAACGGTCCGGCGATGCGCCGTACTCTTTCGTATTCGACGGTCAATCCGGAGCGCTCGATCACGCGCTCGCATCACCCGCCCTGGTCCCTCAGATCACGGGCGCCGTCGAGTGGCACATCAATGCAGACGAGGCAGCGGCGCTCGATTACAACCTCGATCGCCGACGCAGTTCGGGCCTGTTCGACGCAGGCATTCCCTATCGCGCCTCCGACCACGATCCGCTGATCGTCGACGTCGCGCCCACCCGTTGAATGCCGGCGGCGCCGCGGGCCGTTCGGACACCGGGCCTGGTAACGCGCCGGCTACTCGGGTTTCCGAAACAGCAGCGTCATGCGATTCGATTCACCGATCGCCTCGTACTTCAATTTGAGTTCCGCATCTTCCTGGCTCGTAAAGTACGCAGGCGGCAGGCGCCAGACGATATCTTCGGTCGTCGGCTGGTCTTTCGGATTTGCATTGATGTCCGATTCGGCGACGTACTCGAAGCCTGCGGCGCTGATCGTGTCGATCACGAACTGTTTCTTGAGATAGCCGTTGGCACCATTCGCCCAATCGTCCGGCATATCCCCGCGTGCTTCGTGCTGCACGACACCGAAACTGCCGCCCGGCTTCAGCGCCGTGTATACGTCACTCAGCGCGGCGTCGAGAAAACCACCCTCGTCATTGAAGCGCGCGAGATTGTGCAGAACGCGGATAAACAGCACTGCATCCGCAGTGCCCGCCAGTGCGTCATCCATGGTCCCGAAATAGAAAGCGGATACGTCGGCGCTGCCGGGCCCGCCCCAGTCTTTTGCCTGCGTGGCGAACGCTGTCTTCCATTGACTCATGTTGTTCAGAAACTCCTCGTTCGCAAACTGGAACAGCGGCCACATCTCCATCGAGTAATTCGCACCAACGAGATGCCCGTCCGGTCCAAGGTACGGAAGCAGGATTTTCGTATACCAACCGGAACCCGGCAGCCCTTCGACGACCGTCATGCCGGGCTCGACACCGAAGAACTCCAGCGTCTCCCTGGGATGCCGGTAGCGGTATCTCGCCTGAAATTCCGGTGGCTGCGCATCGAGAATTTCGGAGAGGCGGTCCGCGGAATCGCCCGCGGCCATGCCCGCAGGCTTGGCCTTCTCGGATTCCGGAGTCGCAGCCAGCTTGCTGTCCTCGGCATCCTCCTGGCATGCGGTGAGAATAACCGCAACCAGGAGCGTGTAGATTAGTTTCATTGTTTTTGTCTCCAGCATTACACGGAGTGAGTTGGGAGTGTTCGTACCGGGAGTTGGCGCCGAGTCTAATCCAGGTTGCCCAGCAGTTCGAGCGTTTCACCACGGACGGATTCGATGGCCGCGAGAATGGCGTCCGCGCTCGGCTGCACCTCGCCCAGGTTACTCCAGTGCGCATCCCAGACGGCAACGAGTTTCCGTGCTTCATCCGGCAACGGTGTCTCCAGCACCTGCGACAAATCCCGAATCGTCAGAACGAGTGCCCAGCCTGTGCGTGGATTGCCCTTGTCCGTGGCGTCCATGTCGTAATGACGATGGAATACGAGTTGCTGCAACTCACCGAGTTTGAGTAATACCTGGAACGACGCCTGGCGCTGGTTGCGATTGTACTCCGTGCGTTCGTTGCGCCACGTGTTGTAACTCAGGCTGCTGACGGCGATAAATACGCTTATCAATGCGACGGAATTCCGACGCAGCTGCTCGCGAAAGGTCGTTTTAGTCGCCATAAGTATCGGACCACGCTGTTGAAGAATTTATTTCGTCGACCGATTCGGGCCATGCCAGCCCTCGTCGCATTCCATGCATAAATAATAGCAGCCGTAACGCCACGTCGACCCACATGCGCGCTCAGGTTCGAAGCTTGTAGCCGGTCCGGAAGATACGCTGCACGATAACGAGACAGGCAGCGAGAAACGTCAGCGTCATGCCCAGGCTCAGCGCAACGCTGACGTCCGCGTTTTCGTAAAAGCTCCAGCGAAAACCGCTGACGAGATACACAACCGGATTGAACAGGCTGATAGTCTGCCATGTGGGCGGCAGCATGCTGATCGAGTAAAACGTGCCGCCGAGAAAGGTCAGCGGCATGATCACGAGAATAGGTACGATCGTGAGCTTTTCCCAACCGTCGGCCCAAATGCCGAGAATGAACCCGAACAGGCTGAATGCAACCGACGTGAGCACGAGGAACAGGAACATCACGAACGGATGCGCAATCTCGATTTCGACAAAAAAACTGGCCGTCGCGAGAATGATCGCGCCGATGATTACCGACTTCGTAGCCGCCGCACCAACGTAGCCGAGAAGAATTTCCACAAACGAGACAGGAGCGGACAGCACCTCGAAGATCGTCCCGGTGAACTTCGGGAAATAGATTGCGAATGACGAGTTGGAAATGCTCTCGGTCAAAATCGCGAGCATGATCAGCCCGGGCACGATGAACGAGCCGTAACTCACGCCGTCGATCTCCGTAATGCGGGACCCGATTGCAGCGCCGAAGACGATAAAATACAGCGACGTCGACAGTACCGGTGCAACGATACTTTGCACGACCGTGCGCAGCATACGCGCCATCTCCACACGATAGATTGCTTTGATCGCGTAAAAATTCATCGCTGCTGCCTGACGATGTCGACAAAGATTTCCTCGAGCGAGCTCTGCGTCGTATTCAGGTCGTTGAAGTTGATGCCGGCATCGGACAGCTCGGCGAGCAGCGTCGTGATTCCGGTGCGCTCCCGCTGCGTGTCATAGGTATAGACCAGCTCACAGCCGTCATCATTCAGCTCGAGCCCGTGGTGCGCGAGCGTCGCCGGGACAGCCGCGAGCCGTTCCGTGAGATGCAGGACGAGCTGTTTCTTTCCCAGCTCCTGCATCAATCGCGTCTTTTCCTGGACGATGATGATTTCGCCGTGATTGATCACCCCGACGCGGTCGGCGAGCTGTTCGGCCTCCTCGATATAGTGTGTCGTCAAAATGACGGTCACGCCGGACTCCTGCAGGGACCGCACGACGTTCCAGAGATCCTGGCGCAGCTCGACGTCGACACCCGCCGTCGGCTCGTCGAGAAACAGGATATCGGGTTCGTGTGCCAGCGCCTTGGCGATCAGCACACGCCGTTTCATGCCGCCCGACAGCATCATGATCTTGTCGTCGCGCTTGTCCCAGAGGGACACCGATCGCAATACCTTCTCGATATGCGCCGGATCGTCAGGCTTGCCGAACAGTCCGCGGCTGAAGCGCGCCGAAATTCGCGGTGATTCGAAGGTTTCGGTCGGCAGTTCCTGCGGCACGAGGCCTATGCGCGAGCGAGTCTTGCGATAATCGCGAAGGATGTCGTAGCCGTCGACGAGCACCGCCCCGCTGGTCGGCGTTACGATGCCGCAGATGATGTTGATCAGCGTCGTCTT
>JBFHXQ010000214.1:0-5272 GCA_041598895.1 Woeseiaceae bacterium
AAATTTGCAAACGGCTCGCCGGAGACCGGATCGTTGAGCCCTGGAATCATGTCGCCGGGCAGGCCCTGAGTTTCGTAGCCTGCCGTCGACAGGAAATCGGCCTGGCCGCCCTCCCTGCCGATCAGCACGTTCGAGCCGGCAATGTTGGCGCCGCCCGCGAGGTCGAAGCAGATAAAAGGAATCTTACCGGCGCCGTCCGTCGCAATCTGGCAAGGATCCAGCAACAGACTGTCGAGATCCGGGGACAGCGCAGCGTGTGCAGCCCGCGGATCCGAGAACAGGCTCAGAATACCGCCGCCCAGCGCATACGCGGCACCCGACATGAAGCCCTGCGCAACAAACTGACGGCGCGTCACCGGGCGTGGGTGGTCCCCGTGCAGCTGTGGCGCATCCCAGTGGCGCGCGTTTCGTCTCTTGGCCATAGCGGTAGTCCTTGTGTGTTATCCAGTCTCTATTGAACGAGCGTCACGGCACTGCCGAGGATCGCCGCACACGCGCCTTTCGAAATGGCACGCGTGTCGCTCGGTCCGCTCAGCAGGCGATCGATCAGATTGTCCGGCCGGCCGCCCGTAGCCTGGAACGAGGCGAGTTCGGCGTAGACGTCGGCGTAGGCCGGCTGGCTCGTAAGGCCCGTGCCCATGATGTTGTCGATCAGCGGATTGACCATCAGATCCCGATTGGCACCCGCAAAGGCGGTTGCGGGCGGTGCGTCGAAGTCGAATCCGGGGAAATATAGCGCTGCCGCCGGATTCGGATTGCCGTTGTCGCCGATAAGAGCGTTGCAGTACTCGATGGCGAGCTGAGCCAGCGCGACCTGGTGCGATGACAGGAACGTGTTGATGTCCTCGACGGCCGGCAGCGACTGCCGGAGTTCCTGGTACGTCATGTCGACGGCCGGCGTTTCCGGATCGACACCGGTTACTGCCGCAAACGTCGCGTTGATTTCGTCGAACGTGCGTACGCCGATGTCCGCTGCCGGGTCGAGGTCGGTTGGCGTGATGACGAGCGTCGGGTCATCCGGCCGGCTGAAGATATCGTCGGCCAGGCGGTCGAACGTGAGAAAGAATTCATCGTCCTGGGGTCCCTTTTCGAGCGGAACGACCGCTCCGAGCGGCGACAGCGGCTGTCCGAGTTCACCGAATAACGACGCGCTCAGCGTGTCGCTTATGGTTGCGTAAGCCTGCCCGACCGGCGCCTCCAGGCCGTTCATCGCAATACGCAGGCCTTCTATGGGAATGCCCTCCGGCGTCGAGCCGTCCAGCGTCACGAAGTGCGGCGTGTCGAAAAGGTACGCGTAGGTATCGAACTGCTGAACCTCGAACAGAATGTAGGAGGATTGTTGGGCAGCCTGCAGCCGCTCGGAAATGTCGAACAGCATGAAAAACTTCTCGCCGACGCCGACGTCGAAGTTCTGGGTAATTTGCTCCGCTGTTAAGGCGCGCCGGTGCACGGCAGCGAGCCGCACGGTGCCCTGCCACAGACCATTGCCAGACGTTTCGTTGCCAATGACGAATGCGAACGTGTCCTGCCAGTCGATGAACGTGCCGCCGGGAACCGGATCCGTGTTTGATACGAGCTGGCCGTTGACATAGATACGCCGACCATCGACCGGATGGTAGCTCGCGACGACATGCTGCAGCGTCGCCTGCAGGACCTCGTCCGCCGCTGGCGTCGACAGGGCCGGATCGCCGTTCAGGCTGGTCTCGTTCGTGCGCAGCTGAAAGTCGTAGTCATAGAGCGTCTGCTGCAGCGTGAAATTGCGGGCCGTGTCGCCGGCGGAGTAGCTGACGATGCGGCCCTGTTCCTGAGATACGTTGGCCGGGATGACCCATGCTTCGATCGAAAATTCACCGGACTCCAGCAGGATGTCGAAAAGCTTCTTGCTTGACGTGGTCGAACCCTGCGCCTTGCCGTCGATGATCGTCAGCCCCCAGCCGCCGTACCAGGCAACGTCGCCCGACAGGTTCAGGTCGATTGCGGGATCGACGCCGCTCGTATCGTAGGCAATCAGTCCGCTGCCGGTCTTGAATTCCCACAGCGCGATCTGTGCATCCTCGTAGCGATTACCGCCCGAGGCGAGCGTGCCGTCGACGAGGCGGAGTGCCTTGCTGATGACCAGGCTCGGATCGACCGTTGTCGGTACGATGCCGTTCGCGAATGCCGTGATGGCGTCCTCCATAACCTGTGCGTTCGCGGCACAGTCATCCCAGCAGTTGTGGAATTCGTTTCTCAGGCGGACCACGAGCCGTGAGTTCGCCGGCGTGTCCAGGTTCATTTTGGGTTTCGCCGCGTCGTAGGCCGTCACGATATCCGGGTCGGCGAAATACGGTTGCTGGGCATTGGGCGATTCGGAGCTGTGGCAGTTGGCGCAATAGATTTCCAGGACCGGATCGTGTACCAGGGTGTCGAATGCAGCCGGATCGGCCGGAAAGTTCTTGCTTGCTCCGGGATCCCGCGAAACCGGCGCGGTCAGCTCGATTTCCCGGCCGCCGCTCGAACCTTCGCCGACCCAGTTCTCGATCCATGTGGTCATGATGGATGCGCAGACCCCGGCATCCTGCACCCAGCAGTTGTGCCCGCCGCCGACTTTTTCGACGAGGCGCGACAGTTCGGGATCTGCCATGTCCGTGACCGTAACGGCAGCGTCATAGGCCATGTTGACGTCGTCATTGCGCACGAACATCGGGACCTGGCTGACCGACGCGTTGTGGCAGGAGCCGCATCGATCGGATGTCTTCGCGTTCGTCCAGAACTCCTGCTGGAATTTCAGTACGTCACCGTCGCGCGCCACCGGTCCCGTATACGGCGTGTCGCCCGGGTCGGGCAGATTCGTGATCGGATTGTTCGTCGTCGGTGCGCCGCCGCCGCATGCCGTCAGTAGCACGCATGCGAGTCCGGAAACGATCGGCCCGCGAAGCGCACGCGCCGCGGTCTGCAGCTGTCCAATTGCAGTAGTCATGGTCGCGTCCCCCTACTGGCCCATGCAGTAAACGGCGGTATCGGCAAAGACCTGCTTCATCCGGTAACCCGTCGTGCGAAACGTATTGACGACCTCATCCACCTTGCTGCGGTCCGCGCTGTCCTGTGGGTCGCGCAGGCAAACGGCGCGAAAGACTTTGCGAACCTGGCAGGCGGCAAAGGCCTCGCTGTTGCCGAGCTCCTCGCCGAGCGACTTGGCGCCGTTACCCTGGCCGGGGAGTGCCGGATCGAAGCCCAGGTAGGCGTTCTGGCCGCGGCGCCAGCGATTCTCCCAGGCGTCGTCCGGCGTCCGGTATCCCGGCGGGAAATTCAGGTCGTTATTGAAATATTTCGCCTGCACGCTGCCGGCCGTGTATTCCAGCGCACCCGCAGTCTCGTCGAAGTTGTAGTACGCGAACGCCTGGGCCAGCGGATCCATGCCCGCATGGCAGCCGATGCAGTTATTCAGAAACAGGCGGCTGTCGCCACCCGGGCTGCGGCTTACGTCCTGACGAATTCGGTCAGGAGGCAGCTTCGTATCGTGCATCTGCTCCATATCGTTGCAGAGATGGTTCAGCAGCGTAAATCGAAACATCGCCCGATTCGTCCCGGCGATGAAAAACGCTTCCGAGGCCGCCCGCGACGTCATGATCCCTGCGGTCGCCGATGACGGTATGCCCATGATCGAGGACTGCGACGTTGCTACGAGATTGTCGCGGAGGTTGACGTTGTTGGCCTCGAGCTGTTCGTAGTGGTTGTTGTTATTGGCAGCCGGTCCCGCGGTGACGATGCCGGATGCGCCGATATACGTGAGATCCGCGGACAACAGCGTATTGAACGGCACGTCGTCACGGATCATGCCGATCACCGTCGCGATGTAGTCATTGAGCGGAACGAATGTTGACTGGTCACGGTTCGTCCACGGCGCGACGTGATTTTTCAGCGTGACGTTATAGAAACCGGCATCGTCCATCGCGATGTAGGCGGCATCGTTTGGCGTTCCGGGAAGAGCCGGATCGATGGCGTCCTGCATCTGCTGGAGTACGACGTTGCTCGGAGGCGTGCCGGCGAGTCGGTCGTGAAGGCGTTTGGCCTGTTCCCGATAGCCTGCCTCGGTCGGCGCTGCAACCAGAATCGACAGTACAGTGAAGAGCGCCGTTGATACAGGACGGGCTGAATCGCAGCGTCGTCGATTTGCCGAGAAAATAGTCCGCGTTCTGTCATCCATAACTTTGCTCACGGTTATTCGCGAAAATCACGCGTTTTACAACGGAGCAAGGATTACCGACGCAATTTCGAATATTGCGTCGGCCATACCTGCAACTCCTGGCAGCTCCGCTGTCTGCAGCCGACTCATTGCGACGCAGATCGGTGGCTTTGCGTAGCCCGACCGAAATCGGGCCTTGCCCTTTTCAGGAGTCCGACATGTACGGCGATCCGGGCCGTACGACTGTCACGCAACAGGCGGACTCTAGTGCATCATCCTGCCAGACTGTGACGCACATCACCGTGAATGCATTCACAGTCCCGACGCGCTTCACTGAACAGAATGTCGCGCGCTGCCGACTCGTAGTAATCGAAGCAAGCAACGTGCCAGTTCAAAAACGCATCGACAGATAGCGCCGTTCATGCAGGAAATACAGGAAGTTGTACGAAGACCGGCGATGACAACGGCATTTAGGATATGTAAACGGATTGTCGGCAACCCGGCACAGGCATTATGCCGGTCGGCGCTAAGTGTCTGATTACAGCTGTTTCCGGGTCTGTCGTAACTCGGCGACAGGTACGACAGGTATAAAACGGCAACAGCCTTATTCGTAACCGCTAACGCAGCGTCGGTGCTGTCGAGACTGCGGCACGGCCGTCGGGCCGATTCATGTTGTGCTTACGCAAGCCGTGGCCTCGCACGAATGTCCCGGGTTTAAAAAATAACGGCCGCCTCAAAGTTTGTCGGTTGCAGCACTTATTCTGTGTCAGAAAGACGACTGTCGGTTTTCTTGGACATTACATTCGTGATCAATTGCCTCGTATACTTTGCGTCCGGTCGCAACGTGAATCGAACGAATGTATTGCAGCGATGACGCATCGTAGTGACGAGGCTTGTATATCGTTAAACGGCGGATTGTGATCGCGTTAACGGTAAGACCGGCCACACCGGAACAGAATCCTCTCTTACCTTTACGGTGGGAACCTGTGCGCCGCGACTGCGCAACTGCGATTTCCGGTACATTCGGACAGACAGCCTGCGACTTTGCCGGCAGGAGGCCGCTCACCGTCAGGGATAGAGGTACAGGATATGGACAGGGCATCGCAG
>JBFHXQ010000215.1:0-5254 GCA_041598895.1 Woeseiaceae bacterium
GGCAGACTGTCCGTAAGTATCAACATAAAGCCCGGTGGTCTACCGGAAGACTTACGCTGCCATGAGAGCTTGGGCATTCCGCATTAACTGGTGCACTTTCTGATCACAAGAGCACTTGTACCAATGTCCGCTTCTGGCCGCAAGCGGACGCTGATATTTCCTAAATTTGGCCAGCCTGGACGTCCGCGTTGCCCCGAATACGGACATGCCACAGTATAGTTTGAGGATCCCGAACATGGGGTATCGTTGATTTTGACGGGGAAAAACAGTTCATCGGGACCGTTCGTATTGGCGTTCCTGTCGACGCTCGCCATCATGTATGTCGTGCCGTTGCCGGTCTATGCCCTGATGGAGAGCATGGGATTCGTTGAAATGCCGACCGACGGCACCCCGGGCCAGTTCATGTTGAGTGTGCTCGTCGTGAAAGTCGGCGTCGCGCTCGGCTTCGTGTTCCTGCTCCGTCTCTCTTACGACGTCTTTGCGGACCGCTGGTTGCAGTACGCGGGCATCTGGTGGGCGATGTTCGCGATCATCGAGATCGGTCAGGCGATCGGGCCCGATTATGCCATCGGCGACGCGGTCGGCGGCATCATCGCCGAGGCCGTCTATTTCCCGCTGTCGAGCTGGCTCGCGGTGAAACTGCTCAGGCCGCGCGCCGCGACGTAACGCGCCACAGGGCGGCGAGCATCAGCAGGTAGCCAGTGCCGTAGAGGAGCCAGGGAAACTCATTCGGGGTGTAATCGCGGAACGCCGCTTCACCGCCGGCCAGCAGCGGCGCAGCCGGCAGCAGGAACGCGGCGAGCGCGATCGCAGCGCCGAGGACGAACAGCGTCGTCGCAACCCGGGTGAATCGGGCCTCGGATGGCCGGTACAGGATGCGGCCGCCCCAGACGGTGAACATCAGTGCGATCAGCGCCGGCGTGAGCCAGGGGCCGAACCACGGCCAGGGAATCAGGAACAGCACGTCCCACTCGAGCCACGCTTGAGGCCAGCCGATCATGACCTTGAGCCAAACGTAGTAGCAGATATCCCACACACCGAATACATAGACGAACGCGGCAAATATACGAGTAGCACCTTTTTCGGCGATCGCTGCGACGGACAGGATCATGACCAGTGTCGCCGCCTCACGGACCAGTTCGATAGTGAGATCCCGCTGCGAAAAAATGGCGAGGGGGAAGACAGCCAGCGACTCCGTGCCGTAGTAAATCGTGCGCAAGTGCACCACCAGCGCGGCCTCCACCTGTGCCATCGCGACAGCGAAAACCGTCAGCCAGAGCAAGCGGCGTTGATCAGCAGACAAGTCCCGACTCCGATCGATTGTACTTAAGCACATTATTGGCAGGCGGCTGCGCGTTTACCATATATCCGGGAATTTTCCGGGCGGTATGATTCAAGCGGATAAATTTCCCTGTGGTGACAAGCCGCATTGGGAGATTCTCACCAGGTCGAATATCGCGGCATGTCTTCGGCAAAAAAGAGGTAAGCTTGATCCTGTCACGCCATCGGCAGCGTTCGCTTCCGGCGGCGAACCCGAATCGAAATCGAAAAATAACGAGCAGTCCGGGAGTTCAGCAATGTACATCACGACGAGCGTGCCCATCAACGCGCCTCGACAAGACATCTGGCGCGTCATAACAGATATCGAAAACGCGCAGAAGGTGATATCCGCCATCGAAGACATAGAAGTGCTGTACGAGCCGCCCGCCGGCATCATCGGGCTCAGATGGAAAGAAACCCGCAACATGTTCGGCAAGACGGCCACGGAAACGATTTGGATAACCGACGCAAAGGACGCCGATTATTATCGCACCGAGGCGCGTAGCCATGGCACCGTGTACCGGTCGAAAATCTCCCTGTCGGATCAGGGCGAAGTTACCGAGCTCGCGATGGACTTCGACGCCGACCCGCAATCGTTTTCCGCGAAATTGCTCGGTGCGACGCTCGGCTTTTTGTTCAAGGGTGCGACCAGGAAAGCCATACACAAGGACCTGCTGGACATCAAAGCCGCGGTGGAGGCGCGCCAGGGTGGCGCCGGGTAGTCGTCTTCCGGATGTCGCTCGGTCTCAGCGCACGCGCTCGGTGAGCGCGACGAAGGTACCGCCGTTTCTTTCGCAGAGCACGCGCATCAGGCCGGCGAAGCGTTGCGAGCTCTGCGGCGGGGTGCCGGTGAAGTTGTAGGGAAAGCCGATGGCGTGGATGCGGACGCGGCGGTTGCCTTCGGCATCTTCCACATTGATCGCGTCGATCTGACGGATGACAGCCTCCATCGAGCCGCCCTGGAACTCGTCGCCGAACACATAGATGCTGATCTTCTTGTCGGGCGACCAGAACGTGCTGATTGCATAGATGATGCCGTCGACGGGATTACTGTCGCTGAACGGCCGCCAGTTGCGCATCGTGTTGACGATCGCCTGCCGCCGGCCCGGCGTGTCCGGTATCCATTTGCCACGGTACTGCTGAAACATGTACGAGCCGTTGTCGTTCATGATCTGAATGCCCTTTACCTGCGGATACACGTCCAGCGTCTCGGTCAGCTTGCGCACCGCGCGGTCCCAGTTGAACTGCTGCATGCTGCCGGACGTGTCGATCAGGAAAATGACGTATTCGCTGTCGACCGGGATTCCGGCGACGGCATCTGTTTCGGCGCGCCGGTAATACGGCTGCAGGCGGCGCATTTCGTCGGAAAGGCGCTGCTTCGTCGCGAGCAGTGCGCCCTCATCCAGGGTCGACTCGGAATCCTCCTGAGTTGCCGCATACTGGCCGCGTACGGTGTTCAGCTCTCCCTGCAGGCGTGCCAGCTTGATTTTCGTTGCAGACGTCTGCGCCTGCACCGACTCGAGTTCACGATTGAGCACGGTCGTCTGCCCGCGAATATCGAACAGCTCCTGCTGCAGCAGCGCAATCAGGGATTCGAGATCGTCCTGGGTCTTCTCGATGATGACGGGCTCGTAAATCTTGCTCAGCACCAGAAGCAGGATGATGGCTCCGAAACCACAGCAGATGCAGTCGAGGAACGACAGGCTGAAAGCTTCCACGTCGCGACGCTTGCGTCTCATAACGAAATCTCCACTACGGCCAGTCCTTGCTGACGCTGATCATCGATCCGCCGGACCGATATGCCAGCACCCAGTAAAGAATCGGCGCTTCGTAATCACCCTCGAGCGGATACAGGAAAATGTTGACCGGCACACCACCGGGCAGTTCGCGCACCGCGCGGAAATGCAGGTCTACGCGCTGGCGACCGGTAACGGTTTTGCGCGACGTCGTTTCCTGGTCCATCGTCGGCAGGCCGTCGACCAGCAATATGATGTTGTCGGGGCGCGGCGACAGCTGCGACGCAACCGCATAGGCAGCCCGCATGTTCGTGCCGTTTTCGGGAATCGTGCGCCTCAGCACGCGGATCGCCTCGTCGAGCTGCGAACCGTCGTCGGCGCGGAGCCAGACACCCTCGCTCCCCTTGATGACCGGTTCTGCCCTGTTATTGAACGTGTAGATCTGAAACAGGCTGCCCGGCGCAAACTGCGCCGTCAGCCAGTCGACGCTTGCCACGACCTGGCGCCATTTGACGGCTCTGAGTTTATCCGCAGCGCGCATGTTTCGACGCCGTATGATGTTGACCAGCGTGTTGTCGAGCATACTTGCCGAGCGATCGACGAGTATCAGCGTTCGCTGGCCGCCGAGTTTCAGGCCCGTCAGGTACTGGCGGTCACCCTCACCTTTGAACTCGCGGATCTTCGAACCCTCCGCCTGCTCCTCGGCGGCGAGTGACAGCAGACGTTTGACCTCTTCCTCCAGCGACTTGATGTCCGTCTGCAGCTGCTCGATACGTTCGATCTTGGCCAGCGTATCCTTGTCGTAGCGTGACAGCTCCGCGCGCAGCTGTTCGATCAGCGCAATGATCTGTGCGATTTGTCCCTCGGCCGTCGCCTGCTCGGTCTCGAGCTCCTCGATCGTATTTTTCGCAAGCACCATGTCCTTGCGACCGTCCAGTATCTCGATTTCGAGTTTGCGGGTTTCCGCCATGAGGTCCGAGGGATCATCTTCGGTCGTCTCCTTGACCTGCGCATTGATGATCATGAAAAACAGGATCACGGCGCCGAATCCGCAGCTCATGCAGTCGAGGAACGACATGCTGAATACCTGGAACTGCCGCCGCCTACGCGCCATCGCCCGTCTCCGTCGTAATCAGCCGCATTTCGAATCCCGGAGTACCCACGCGCACGTGGTCACCGACTTGCAGCACCGCGGATCCGTCGATGCGGTGTCCGTTCAGAAACGTGCCGTAGCGTGAGTAGTCGCGCAGCACGCAGTGGCCGTTCTCCAGGGAAAGCGCGCAATGGCGCCGGGAAATGCCCGGCATGTCGCGGCCCAGCTCGATGGCGCGGTCACCGTCGCCTGACTGCGTGCCGAGCACGAGTGGCTGCGCATTGAGCGCGTACGCAGTGTTGCCGAACAGGAGGTGTGTCGGCTGGCCGGCGCGCACGGGACCGGGCGCGCGCGCGATTTCGACGGCCGCCTGGTCCCAGGGCAGCTGGCGGATCAGACTGACCGCCGTCCCCTGCCGCGCGTCGGCCCGACAGCGTGCGAGCGCCCCGCGCGCCGTAGCGCCCGGTTCGAGAAAAAACACCTCGCCGCCGACGCGCGCCTTGAGCATGTCCGCCAGACCCGGCAGTCGCGCCGCCCGATCGGACATCTGGATCGCGGGCACTTCGTCGGCGCGATACAGCGCCCGTACCTGGCCGACGATGCGCTGATAAACCGGGGCTGCGGCCGCGACGAGGTCCAGCGACTCGACCTCCGCTCCGTGCCGAATCCCGCGATACTCGATTTCGAGGGTGACCGACGTGCCGGCTGCGGAATCGGCCAGCCAGCCTGGCAACCGATCCTGCAGCATCTGCTCGGTTTCCGCAGTGTGCAGCGGATCGAAACGCGACTGGCGCACGAACTGTTCGGCGATGGCGCGTAACCATGCGTCGTACAGCGCGAGAAGACCGCTGCCGTCGATAACCTCGGCGCGGTCAACCTGCGCCTGTCCGCTTTGCGCAATCCGCGTCAACAGCGTCGCATGCAGTCCGAGATCGACGTGCACCGGCACCGCGCCCCTGTATTCGCGGCGCGTGGCAGCCACGGCGGCATCGACCATCGCGATGACGCGGATATCGAGTTCCGCGGCAATACCCAGAAACAGGGCAAGCATGTCTGTCGTCATTACCGCCGGAATTGCGGCGATGAGTTCATCATCGGCGCTCCC
>JBFHXQ010000216.1:0-5254 GCA_041598895.1 Woeseiaceae bacterium
CCTGCAGAAATTTCAGGCGATGGGGCAGGCCGAATCGGGATGGACGGACGCGGAAACCTTTTTCCAACAGGATCCATCTGCCACCGCTGCGGATGTACGACGCCTTCCGGCTATCTTGCGTTTGGCCGCAGCCCCCTAGATACCGCGCAACAGTCGACCGAGCAGGTCAGCTCCGGTGATGACCTTCTTGATGTCATCGGTCCAGAGCAGCACGATGTCCTTGTCGATTGCCGCGTCGCTCTCTGTCGCCAGGCCACGCTTCAGTTCGCCGATGATGTGGCCGAGCGGCATGTCCGGGTCGCTGACGATGATCGGTCGGTGGCAATACGCGTAGGCATCGATGGTAGCGTCACCCGACATCACGGCGCGAAGAAACGCATCGGCGTCGAGGATGAGCTGCGGCTTGCCCGTCTCGTCGGTCAGGATGACCCATTTTCGGCTCGAGGCATTGACCGCCGCCGCAAACGGGTGCGTCGCCGAATCCACCTCGGGAATCAGAGGCAGGTCGACCCTGGCCGGCAGGCTCAGAATGCTGCTTGGATCGACATTCTCGCCCTCGTCGGCTATCGGCACGTCGTCGATGTCGAGGAAGTTGAGCGCGCCGCGGCCTTCGATGAAATCGATTTCCGCGTGATCGGAATCGATGTGCTTCTCGATGACGCCCTTGAGCTGCCGCTCTCTCATGAAAACGATTTGTTCCTCGCCGATGAGCCGGTCGAGCATCCAGGCACTCGGGCCCGCCACCGGATACAGTAGCAGCTGATAGAAACGCATCACGGGGCTCAGGGCGGAGGCCATGCGCAGGGCATGCCGGGAAAAATACGCCTGCGGGATGATTTCGCCGGCGAACGTAATCAGGAACGTCGAGAAGACGAATGCGACAGCGCCCGCCATGACCGAATTCGATAACAGGGTGAGCAGCACGTTGATCGCCACGTTGCCCCACAGAATCGTCGTCAGCAGCCGGTTGGCATTGCGCCTGAGCCCGAGAATCTTCGCTGCCGCGTGATTGCCCGCACCGGCTTCCGCCTCCAGCCGGAGACGGCTCAGGCTGAAGAAAGCGAGGTTCAGGCCGGAGAACATCGCCGAATGCATGAGACAGATCAGGATGCCGATCCAGATGACAGTTTCCATGGGTTGACCAGAGTGAGCGCTTGATCCCGCGATTTTACACGCGGATACTAAGAACCTATCTCAAATTGGATCGCAGCTGCGCGGGCGGCATTGATTGTCGCAAGACAAGACTCAGCGAGCGCGATGTAGCACCGTTACGTGAGCGAGATGCAAAGCCGTATTTGCGCAAAAATGGCAAGCGGCCCACAGGGTTGCAGTGCGAGTTACGGCAACCGTTTCGTTCCTCGTCGCTCGTTTGGAATTACTGAACTTCGCGCCTCGCGTCACTGCAACCGGCGACGCAACGCTGTCGGGCTGTGATTTGAGATAGGTTTTATTAACACTATGTTCGACGATCTGCTTGCGAGGGATGAAGTCCTTGCGTTAGTCATCCTCATCCTCGGGGTCATCGTCGCGCGCGTAGCCAGCCTGGCGGCGGGCGCGATCCTCGGGTTCGTCGATCGTACGACGGCGCGCTTTGCGACAACCGACGCCACCCTGATCTCGCCCAGGCTGATCCGCATTTCCCGCGTGATCGTGTTCTGGCTGATCGTGATCATCGCGATCTCGTACGCGCTGCAGGTGCTCGGCGTCGGCGGAATCTCGACGATGCTGAACTCGGCCGTCGTTTTCGTTCCGCAGCTTTTGGTCGGTTTCACAATCGTCGTCGCAGGGCACATCGTCGGGCTGTTGATGAGCCATGTCGTGGCCAATCTGAGCGACGAGATCACGGCGACCTCGCTCGGGCCGCGCCTGGTCTACGGCGCGATCGTCGTCGTCGCCGTCGTCATGGGCCTGCAGCACATCGACGTCAATATTTCTTTCGTTACCCAGCTCATGCTGATCGTCGTCGCAATAGCCGGCGGCGGTCTGATGCTCGCCTTCGCGCTCGGTGCGCGCCAGCACGTCGCCAACCTGCTGGCTTCGCGGGAGCTGTCGCGGCTGGCCGTCGGCGACCGGATTCGGGTGGACGGGATTGAGGGGGAGGTCGTCGATATCCACGCCACCGGTCTGGACATCGCAACCGAGGATGGCGTGGTGTCGGTACCGGGCGCGCGGCTCGCAGAAACGCACGTGCTGCGCCAGTCCGAGGCGGATCAGCGTGGCTGACATCGATCCGCTGAGCCTCGATTTCGCCGTCAGGCACCCGGATTCCTTCGCCAGGGTCCTCGGGCGCGGCGAGACGGATGAAATCGCTCGCATCATCGACAGCCTGTCGCCGGACCGCAAAGCGTCGATCATTGGGCGACTGCCGACGCCGGTCATTGCGCGATTGCTGGAAAGCGAGCGTCAGCCTGCGGAATGGCTCGTTGACGCCCCGTTCGACGACGCGGTCATCCTTCTGAGTCGTCTTCCGCGCGAAAAACGCCTTGCCCTGGTCAACCGCGTCGACGATCGTGATCGCAAACGCCGCCTGTTGCGACACGAGCAGTACCCGGCCCACACCGTCGGGTCGCTCGTCAGCGACGTCCCGCGGCGGCTCCAGGCGGAATCAGCGGCAACGGACGTCGTTGCCGAACTGCGCGAGCCCGATGCGGAGGCTCGGGGGCCGGTGGTTGTCGTCGACGCCGACGGCCGCTATCTCGGCGTCCTGGATCGGTGGCGGCTGCTGCTCTGCGATCGGCCGACCGGCCAGGTCGGGGACTACCTTCTCGATGTACGGGCGGTGCGGCCCGAGACACCCACTACGACCGTTGTGCTGGACGAGCAGTGGCACACCCGTAACTGGCTGCCGGTCATCGATCATCGCGATCGCGTGCTCGGCGCCGTGTCGCGGGAAAGGGTATTTCGCGCGGCCGGCGCGCACTTCGAAAACGTTCGAGGAGCCAGTGACGTGCTCATAGATCTGCTCGCCGATCTCGTCCATGTGTGTGAGGCAGTGCTCGTGAAGGCGCTGTCCCGGAGGAACGTGACGTGAACCTGCAGGGCGTGCTGAAGGAAACGTATCTGCGCGAGCAGCCGGCGGACGCGGCGCGCTGTCTCGAGGCAATGCCGAGCCGCGAGTTGCGCAAGCACATCCGCGGTATCAGTTCCGTCGTGCTGGTACGGTGCATGGACTACCTGTCCGGCAGTCGCGCCGCGGCCGTGTTCGGCGTGCTGAACGAAAAGCAGCAGCAGGCGGTGTTGCGGGATGCATCACCGAGGCTCGCACTGAATCTGCTCGCAGGCATGCGCGAGGACACGCGGGCGGCTCTGTTGAAAACCTTGCCGAAGTCGGTGCGCAAGGATCTGGAGCGCCTGCAGCATTACGACGAAAATTCCGCCGGACGCCTTCTCGATCGGCCGTACGATACGATTCGCGCGGACATGACGGTGAAGCAGGCGCTCGATACGCTCCGTAAATCGGGCGCGCGCCGCGTCCGCACCGTGTATGTGGTCGATCGCAGCAATCGCCTCGTCGGCCGCGTCGACATGCAGGCGATGGCGATGGCCGGCGGCGAGCAGCTCCTGAGCGAGCTGCTCGAGGACGTCGAGGCCAGCGTGTTTGCAACGGCGCCGCGCCGCGAGGTCGTCGAACTGCTGGACAAGCACCGCGTGGACTCGCTGCCGGTCGTCGACGTCGAGGGCCGGCTCCTCGGCGTGGTGCGCTACCAGACGCTGTTCCAGGCAATCGAAGCGGTCGCCACGGCAAGCATGCAGAAAATGGTCGGAGCCAGCGCCGATGAGCGTGCGCTCTCGACTCCCGCTTTTTCCGTCAGGCGCCGACTGCCCTGGCTGCACATCAACCTGCTGACGGCTTTTCTGGCTGCAGCCGTGGTTGGCCTTTTCGAATCCCTTATCGCACAGTTCACGGCGCTTGCCGTGTTGCTTCCCGTCGTTGCGGGGCAGTCCGGCAATGCCGGCTCGCAGGCGCTTGCCGTCACGATGCGGGGGCTTGCGCTGCGCGAAATCGGCACGCGGGAGTGGCGCAAGGTGCTCTGGAAGGAGGTGCAGGTAGGCTTCGTCGACGGGTTCGCACTTGCCATTACCTGCGGCGCCGCCGTGTTCGTATGGAGCCAGTCCATAGGCCTCGCTATCGTCATCGGCGTCGCGATGATCATGTCGATGATTGCCGCCGGCATATCGGGTGCCGTCGTGCCGATCATGCTGACCCGGCTCGGACAGGATCCGGCGACGGCGTCATCGATTATCCTGACGACCGTCACGGATGTGGCGGGCTTTTTCTCGTTTCTCGGCACAGCAACGCTGCTCGCGTTCGCCCTGTAGAGGGTCTCGTATAGATAATGTCACCTATGTTCATGAAGTCCTGTCGTACACGGACTCGTTTTGGACTGCGGTGATCTGACGGCGTGAACGCATGCAGCACGCGCACGAAGCAACAAACGCGGCCCGGACCGGCGCCGGACTGGTGTGGAGGTGGCGAATCAGCCGGCCGTTGCTCACCGGCACTCGCAATCGCCTATCATCCGTAAAACGGGCAGCTGAGCCCACGGCCCCGGGGCCCAAAACGTTTTTGCGAGGTGTAGAGCATGCGTCCGAAATTCAGCGTCGTTGTTGCAGCGATGATCTGCTGCTTTGCCGTCAGCGGCATGGTCCGGGCCGACAGGTCATCGCCGATGACCATTGCCATCATCGGCACGGACGAAGTCGCGAGCGCGCTGGGCCCGAAGTTTGCCGCGCTCGGTCACGACGTCATATACGGTTCCCGCAATCCGAACCGTGACAAAGTCCGCCGACTGGTCATGCGTACCGGCGCCAACGCTGCGGCGACGAGCCAGGCGGAAGCGGCTGTCGATGCCGACATCGTCGTCCTGGCCGTGCCCTGGAACGTCATCGAAGAGGTCGTGGCCAATCTCGGGGATCTGTCCGGAAAGATCATCATCGACCCGACCAATCCGCGTGCGGTTGGCGAGGACGGCTTCAGGTGGTACCCGCGAGAGATCTCGAACGCCGAGCTCCTGCAGCAGTTGGCGCCTCGCGCATTCGTCGTAAAGGCATTCAACACGATGTCGGCCGAGACGATGGCCGAGCCTGCCACAGCGGGTGGTCCGGTCAGCGTGCCGCTCGTTGGCAACGACGAACGAGCGAAGCAAACGGTCGCAGCGCTCGTCGCCGGCATGGGACTCGAGCCCGTCGATCTCGGACCGGTACGCTACGCGCGCATCGTGGAGGGCATGTATTACCTCAGAAGCAACGCGAG
>JBFHXQ010000217.1:0-5246 GCA_041598895.1 Woeseiaceae bacterium
AGCGGATGGTGCGGCTGCCGATGGCTTCGAGGTGCTGCGGCCGCAGATCGCCAGCGATCCGCGACCACACGGCCAGCCGCAAGTCGCGAGGGGTTTCTACGGAATTGATACCCAAAAGGCACACTGCGCGAAGGATAAAAGGAATGACGGTCGTGTTCAGCGCCGGGCTCGCGGCGAGTCCGACGCTCGCGATATTGCCGCCATAGCGCATCGTGCGCGTCAGCCAGGTCAGGTATTCACCACCAAGATTGTCGACGGCGCCGGCCCATTCGGCTTTCTCCAGCGGCCGCTTGCCGAGGTCCAGCTCTCCGCGCAGCAGCACGCGGCGCGCACCGAGCCGATTCAGATAGTCTTCTTCGTCGGCCTTGCCCGTTACGGCGACGACTTCATATCCCCGGCCGGCGAGCATGTCGATTGCCAGGCTGCCGACGCCGCCGGTGGCACCGGTAACGACCACGGGACCGCTCCCGGGCTGCTGACCGTTCTGCTCCATGCGATGAATTGCAAGCGCAGCCGTGTACCCGGCCGTCCCGATTTGCATGGCTTCGAATTGCGAGATCCCGTCTGGAATCGGCACGAGTGATGCACGATCGACGCGCGCGTACTCGGCGTACCCGCCGTCGACGGTTTCACTCAGCCCGCAGCCATTGACGAGGACCGGCATCCCCGGCTGGTATTCCCCATCCTCCGAGCTCACGACCGTACCGGCCAGATCGATACCACCGGTCAGAGGGTACCGCCGCAGTATCGGCGAGGTGCCGGTCGCGGCCAGCGCGTCTTTGTAGTTAATCGTCGAGTGGCTGACTTTCACAACGACGTCACCCGGCGTCAGGTCGTCGAGCGTCAGTTCCGCAAAACCGGCGACGATGCCCGAGTCATTCTTGTCGATACGATAAGCGCGAAATTTGTCCATTGCTGTCTCTCGTTATGAGTCTGGATGCGCGGCCGGGCGCTCGAACTTAGTTCCTGTGTCAGACACCTTTTTGGTGTCAGACACCTTTTTAGACACCTTTTTAAAGTATAGATGCACGCCGCTCGAGCCAAACGTTCAGCCCGCGAGCATTCAGGAATACGTCAACCTCGAGGATATCCCACATCGTGGCGTGACCATCTGCAAAGTCGTGTTCGGCGAGCCGCGCGGCGAGGTAATCGAACATCGCCGCCTCCAGCGCAGAAATTCGATTGTCCAGGCCTGCGCACTGCTCGGCGATGACAACGAACCCGTCGATGCACTCGTGCATATCGCGCGCAAGGCGCTCTACGTCCGTCACACGGCTGAAGTGTGTGAGATACAGCTGCTCCGGACCGCAGTCGAGAATGCGGTCCACCGATTTGTGTGCTTCTGCCGGGTCGAAATCGACCGGCGTCGCGGAAGGAAAAATGAACGCACCGGCTGACGTGTCGAGTTCGCGATAGGACACGCCGAAACTGTCGCCGGTAAACACGCTTCGTGACGCCGGATCGTGCAGGCAATAATGATGTTTCGCATGGCCTTCGGTGAAAATCGTCTGCAGTCTTCGGCCCGAGAGCGCAAACCACTGCTCGTCCTCTGCTACGACAACGCGCTCCTCGTCGACTGGCAAAATATCACCATACATCCGCCGCATGTGCTCCTCGCCGTACACCGCGGTCGCGCCTGCGATCAGTTTCGTCGGATCGACGATGTGCCGCGCGCCGCGCGGATGAATGACGCATCTGGCGTTCGGCAGGTGTTGCAGCATGCGGCCGGCACCGCCAGCATGATCCAGGTGCACGTGCGTGAGAAACAGGTAGTCGACGCTGCCGGCATCGATATCATGTCGTGCAAGCGCATCGAGTAACGGGGGCACACCTGAGTTCGCCCCAGTGTCGACGACAGCCGCGCGGTCGCTTTCGATGATCAGGTGGCTGGCATCGAACTGCGGACGCATGAAGCCGGTATCGACGGCGACGACGCCGTCTCCGTAATCGAGTGGCTGGGCGGGATTTGGCGTCATGCGTCTTGCGCCGTGTGACCGGGCGAACTGTTGGACGCTAGTTCAGAACCGTGGTTACCAGGCCCGACTTTTGCGCATAGTATTTCGCCAGGAGCTTGATGTCGGCGTCGCTGAGTCCGGCCGCCATCGGCGCCATCACGGCATCACTGCGTTCCCTGCTTCGATACTGTTTCAGCGCATGCACGAGATAATCCTCGTGCTGACCGGCCAGCGTCGGCCATGTCGGCGACAGACCGATACCATCGTCACCGTGACAGGCGACGCAGGTCGCCGCGGCATCGAGGTTCGACGCGTTGCCGCTGCCCGGCTCGAGCGTAACGTCCGCAACGCTCACGAAATACGCAGCGACGTCTTCGATCTCCTGATCCGAGAGGCTGCTTGCCTGCGCCTGCATCGTTGCGTGCTTGCGCATGCCGGACTTGTAGCCTTTGAGCGCGGCAACCAGATACGCCTCTGTCTGACCGCCGAGCTTCGGGACTCGATACGACGGATAGGCGTTGCGATAGCCCTCGATGCCGTGGCAGCCGAGACACGAGTAGCCGATATCCGCTCCGCGCGCCGCGTCGCCTTCCGCTGCGGCCGGGCCGCCACTCAGAATTCCCGCTATCGCGAGCAACACCGCTGCAGTCTGTTTGTACTTGATCAATTGCCTGTCCGGATTTCCGGGCCCCGCCCCAGGCAGCTTAGCAACGGGGGATCGAACGAGGGCGCTATGGTAGTGACACACGGAAGCGATTTCTAGAACCTTCGGTCATTATGCATCGTTCCCGGGTTATTTCGCCGCCCACCCGGCATGCTAGCATCGCATCCGTCGTGGCTCGATTCTGAAGGTTTGCCGTCGTGAAAAAAGGCGTCGTCGCACTGCTCGTCATCGCTGCACTCGTCGTACTGATCTCGCCCGCTATCGTGGGGCGCCTGGCGGAGCGGTCGATGGACGAAAATCTGGACTGGGCTGCCCAGGAAAATAGCGACATCGTCATATCTTCCCAGGGTTTCGATCGCGGCTGGTTCTCGTCCGAGGGACGCCACCGCATCGATGTCCGGGACGGGCAGATCGCCGATATCCTGCTGGAATTGACCAGCGCCGAGGCGGGCGATGCGCTGCCGGCGCTGATCATCGATACGCGGCTCGATCACGGCCTCATTCCGGTGGCATCGATGACGCGGGAAAACGGCACGCTCGCTCCGGGCCTGGGCAGCGCGGTATCCACGGTCAGCATCGACGTCGGCGACGGCGATGCTGAAATCTTCGCACTGCCCGGAAAAATTTACAGCAAGGTCGGTCTCGCGGGAGAGCTCACGTCGAATTACGTGCTCGAGCCCGGCACACACAGAGCGGACGAGATCGATGCAAGTTGGGGCAACGTCAATATGACGGTAACCACGAATCCGGTCACTGGCGATGTCGATTTTGAGGGTCTGATCGACTCGTTGAACGTTGCCGGCGGAGAGGATTCGTTGCGCATTGGTGCACTGCGCTTCACCGGCCGACAAACCCCGAGCCGCTTCGGCTTCAACGTTGGTGACATTGAATTCGACGTCGACCACCTGACCTTGGGCCGCGGTCTTGCCGGCAACGCGACCAGTTTCGGTCCGCTGTCGATGCGATCGAGCTCATCGGTCGACGGCGACCGTGTATCCGGGCAGGCAAAATTGGGGCTCGCCGGTCTGACGGCGCCGATGATGGGAGATATGAGCATCGATGTCGACGTGACGCTCAATGACGTCGATGGCGACGCGCTCGGGGCGATAACTCGAAAACTCGATAGCCTCGATCCGAACCTCGATCCGGACGAGCTGTTGGGTACGATCAGCGGCGATCTGGAGCGCCTCCTGGCCGGCGGGCTGGAATTGCGATTCGATCGGTTCGACGTTTCTCTCCCGCAGGGCCCGGTTACATCGCAAATGCATTTTGTCGTGACCGCGTCCGACCCCGGCGACTTCAGCTGGACCGCACTCCTCCTGGCGCTCGAGGCCTCAGCCAATCTCCGCATACCGGCGGAGCTGGTGGACCTTATCGTCGCGACGAACCCCCAGGCCAATGCGGCAATCGCGATGGGCATCCTGCGCAAGAACGACGACTTCTACACGACGGAGGCTGCTTACAAGAAGGGGCTTCTGACCGTCAACGGCGCGCCGATGCCGATTCCGTTGCCGAGCGCGCAAATGTAGCGTCTATCCGTCGACCCGATCCGCACCGAGGTCCAGCTCCACCGCGCGGTGACATGCGACCAGCGTCCCGTTTACATCGCGCAGATCCGGTACCGTGCTGCGGCAGTCATCCCTTGCGAAACGGCAGCGCGGATGAAATACGCATCCCGGCGGTGGGGTGTGCAGGGACGCCACCTCGCCCGGCAGCGGCTGCGGCGGTTTGGCGCAGGGATCCGGCGTGGGCACGGCGTCGATCAGCGCGCGCGTGTAAGGATGTCTTGGACGGCGGAACAGTGCATCGTTTGCGGCCAGTTCGAAGACGCGCCCCATGTACATGACCGCGACTCTGTGGCTGATCGAACGCACCACGGCAAGATCATGCGAGATGAAAATGATTGCGAGTCCGCTCGATGCCTGTTCCTTTCTCATCAACTCGAGGATTTGTTCGCGTACGCTCCCGTCCAGCGCTGCCACAGCCTCGTCGCAAACCAGCACTCGCGGCTCCGCGATCAACGCCCGCGCGATTGCGACGCGCTGTGCCTCACCGCCAGACAGCTCGTGTGGAAAACGGTGCGCGTATTCCGCACCGAGGCCGACGCGCTTCAGCATCGTCGCTGCGCGTTCGTGTCTCGCCGCGCGGTCAAGCGCCGGCTCGTGGACGATGAGCGGCTCGGCGACGATATCCAACACGCGCATTTGCGGATTCAACGATCCTGTCGGGTTCTGAAACACCAGCGAGAATTCACGCCGTATGCTGACGTCACGTGCGTCGAGGTCGACCGGGAGCTGTCTCTTGTCGAGGACAACCCGGCCGGCGGCAAGCGGCACGAGCCCTAGAATGCCGCGCACGAGACTCGTTTTTCCGGAGCCGGACTCGCCGACGACCGCGAGCGTCTCGCCCGCTGAAACTGCCAGAGTCACGCCACTGACCGCTTCGAGCGCGCCGGTCCCGCGCCGGCGTCCGGGGTACGCCACGATCGCCGAATCGATGTCGAGCAGGGCGGCGCCCGCCGCGGCCGGAGGCCCGGATCGGCTCCTCAGCCGAGTCGCCGCTGCGAGTAGTCGGGCGGTTGCTGCGTGTGTCGGCTTCGCAAACAAATCGCGCGTCGCGCCACCCTC
>JBFHXQ010000218.1:0-5239 GCA_041598895.1 Woeseiaceae bacterium
ATCGAACACGCGAGAAGTGCCCAAACCGATCACCGGTAAGGTTTCACCCGTGCCGGGTACAGGCCGGGTCTGCATCGCGGTGCCTGCAATACCGAAATGCGGGGCCAAAAGCGAAAGCATCCCGGCTGTTATGAATTGCCTGCGCTGCATGTTCGCTTACAGACCATGGATGAAGTTGCAAATTCCGTGCGACGTCGCCTGCGGCCGCGATGCTCGCGTGACCGGAATACCGAGAAGCATCGACGCGAACACCTGGTCAGTGCTCCGACTTGAGCTGGCGTCGCATCAGTGCCCCTACCGCCTCGCGCGGCGACGCGCCTTGATACAGAATCCGGTATACCTGATGGCAAATCGGCATCTCGATGCCGAGTTCGTCGGCGACTTCCTGCACCGCCTCGGCTGCGAGCACGCCTTCGACGACCTGGCGGATATCCGCCTGCGCCTCTGCAACGCTTTTGCCGGCTGCAAGCGCGAGTCCCATGCGGCGGTTGCGCGACTGATCGTCGGTACACGTCAGTACGAGATCGCCCATGCCGGCGAGGCCCATGAACGTGTCCTTGCTGGCGCCGAGCGCAACGCCGAGGCGCGTCATCTCCACGAGCCCGCGGTTTATGAGCGCTACGCGCGAATTGGCGCCGAAGCCGAGGCCGTCCGACATGCCTGCGCCGATTGCGAGCACGTTTTTCACAGCCCCACCGACTTCCACGCCGATGATGTCGTTCGAGGTATAAGCTCGAAAATTGTCACCTGACAGCGCAACCGCGAGTTCCTCCGCGAAGGCGCTATCGTTGGCCGCGATCGTCATCGCGGTTGGCAAACTCATGCCGACTTCCTTTGCGAACGTCGGCCCTGACAGGACGGCGACCGAGCGATCTTCGCCAAGAACGTCGGCGGCGACCTGATGCGGAAGCTTGCCCGTGCGCAGCTCGAAACCCTTCGTTGCCCAGCAAACCCGGACATCCGCCGCGAGCAGGGGCCTGAGTGCGTTCAGGATCTCCCGAAACGCGTGGCTCGGCACTGATACGAGCACGTCGCGGACGCCGCCCAGGCAGGCTTCGAGCTTGGGCGTGACGACGAGGCTGTCCGGAAACGTCGCCCCGGGAAGGTAGCGCGCATTGGCGCGGTTATCCGCCAGGATGGCGATCTCGGCAGCGTCGCGTCCCCACAGGCGGACCTCGCGCCCGTTACGCGCGAACTGAATGGCCAGCGCCGTTCCCCAAGAACCGGCGCCAACGACCGCCAGCGGCGGATTCGAGTCTCGGCTCAATGCGTCTCCGGATTCCCCGCCTGTGCCTGAGTTTGCTGCTGACGCGACTGGAGATAGAGCGCGTCAAAATTGATCGGCTGCAGGACAAATTCGGGGAAACCGCCCTTCTGGATGATCCCTGCGATCGACTCGCGGGCATACGGAAACAGGATATTCGGGCAATAGCTGCCGATGATTGCGCCGAATTCCTCGCCGTCGTAGCCGACGACCTCGAACAAGCCGGCCTGGTGCATCTCGACGAGAAACAGCGTTTTGTCGGTTTCCTTCGCCTCGATCGTGAGCGTCAGTACGACCTCGTGGAGATTGTCGTCCACCGCGGTGTGACTGCTGCGCAGATTCAGATTGGTTTGTGGTGACCATTCCTTGGTCGTAAAGATACTCGGCGCCTGCGGCGACTCGAACGAAAAGTCCTTGAGATAAATTTTGGCGATAGAAATACGCTTATCGCCCTCGGTCTTGGGTTCGTTTGCAGTCGATGTTTCCATTTTTTCCTCCGCCGCACCTAACGGGCGGTCAGCATTTCGTCCAAATCGCCGCTCTGATTGAGCACATAAAGTTCATCGAAGCCGCCGACGTGTACATCGCCGATGAATATTTGCGGCACCGTACGCAGCCCGCTGCGTTCATTCATTTCGTCCAGCGCATCCGGATCATTCGTCACGTTTATATTCTCGAAGTCGACACCCTTTTTGGTCAGCAGCATGCGAGCGGCCATGCAGTAAGCGCAGCTACGGTTGCCGTAGACGACGACTTTGGGCGCATCGTTCATGAACGCTTTGCGGCCTGCTTGCTTTTGGTTTTTTTGCCCGTGACGACCGGTAGTCCCGCCTGTGCCCATGCACCCATGCCGCCCTTGAGTCCATAAGCGCTCTCGAAGCCGGAGCGCCGCAGAGAGTTGACGGCTTTTGTCGATGTAATCCCGCCTTCGCAGACGATCAAAAGTGGCTTGTTCTGATACTTTTTCAGAGAATCCTTTTTCGCTTCCAGCTCGTCGGACGGGATATGCCTGGCGTTGACGATGTGGCCGCGACCAAAAGCCTCACTGCTGCGAATATCGATGACCGTCGCGTCATTGTTGATCAGCTTGACGGCCTGGTTCGGCTCGACGGCAAGTATGCCGCTAGCCTTGCGGCGCAGCTCAGTAAAAACGAGCAGAAAAAAGCTCGTTACCAGCGCCAGCACCAGTAACGTATGGTTACCGGCGAATTCCAGAAGTCTGTCCATCGGCGATTATTGTCGACGACCGGGAAGCCGTCGTCTATTGGCCAATCGGCCATTATACCAATGCATCAGCGTCGTGTCGGCGGATTGGCCGTGGACACGATGTCAAGGACGGCGCCAAGCGTCTACACTGCGCACCCATGATCGGCATCGTGTCCAAAAGATCCCCGGCTCGTCGCGCCACCAGGATTGTCGTTCTGGCTGTTTTCCCGGTTTTCGCGCTTTCCGCAAACGACGATCTCGGTCAGGTAAAAGAGCGTGAACTCGAGGAAGTTCGCGAGCGAATCAGCGACCTCAAAAAAAGCATGGACCGCGGCGCAATGCAGCGGGACCGGGTGACGAAAGAGCTGCAGGCTGCGGAAATCGCCATCGCCGAAAAGCGCCAGCGGCTGAAGAAAATCGAACACGAGCGCGACAACTCGGCCCGTAAAAAAGCGGATATAGACGCACGCATCGCAGAGACGAAGGCGGCGCTCGATGCAGAATCCGAGCAGCTCGCAACGCAGCTGCGTGCCTCGTATATGAGTGGCAGCGACGAAAAGCTGAAGCTGTTCCTGAACCAGCAGGACCCGGCAACGCTGGGGCGCCTGATGACCTATTACGACTACCTGAACCAGCACCGCATCGGCAACATCGAAACCGTGAAGGGACACATGCAGGAATTGTCGAAACTTCAGGCAGAGGCGGCGGCGGAAGCGTCGCGACTTGCGGAAATTGCCGAGCGGCGCTATGCAGAGCTCGGCGAGCTCAACGATGCCCAGGAACGGCGTCGTGAACTGCTCGCTTCGCTGAAGCAGCGCCTGAGCGACGAGGCCCGTGAGATTGACCGGCTGGCAGCACAGGAAAGGGATCTGGCACGACTGATTGCCGAGCTGTCGAGCATACTCGCGGATTACCCGATTTCCTCGGAGCAGCCCTTCAGCGAATTCAAGGGCAGGCTCACCTGGCCGGTTGCGGGCACGCTACTGCACGACTTCGGACAGCCACGCGTCGGCGATCGCCTGAAATGGAACGGTGTCGTGCTGGGCGCGCCGCGCGGCCGTGAGGTGCGCTCCGTATACCATGGCCGCATCGCCTTCGCAGACTGGCTTGCCGGCCTCGGCCTGCTCGTGATCGTCGATCACGGCGAAGGCTACATGACGCTGTACGGTTACAACGAGACGATTCTGAAGGATGCCGGTGACTGGGTCGCGCCCGGTGACGTGATCGCGACGGTCGGCGACAGCGGTGGCCGACCGCAGACGGGGCTCTATTTCGAGATCCGCAAGGGCACGAAGCCGCTGAACCCCGGCATCTGGGTTACCCGCCGCCCCGGATCCTGAGCCCGCCGCCGCACGGAGGTTTCCTCGGTCAAACCGTGACCCACGGCAGTAGGCGCTGTCGGGTCGCTGTGCTATCGTCGAACGGTCTTGGAAATCGAGCCCCCGGACCCGAATTGAACTCTCCCATGCCGTTGAAAACCCGAGCGATTCTGGTGCTGGTCATCGGCACGGCCCTGGGCCTGAGCCTGTCATTCGGCGGCGGGCTGATGCCGCCCCACAGCGAGCCGGGCCAGCAGGAGCTGAGCTGGAAGCAGGCACGGCTGTTTGCCGAGGTCCTGGACCGGGTGAAACGCGACTATGTGGAGCCGATCGACGACAGCGTGCTGCTCGAGAGCGCAATTCGCGGCATGGTGAGCGACCTCGACGCGCACTCACAGTATCTCGACGCCAAGGAGTACCGCGACATCCGGATCAGCACGACCGGCAGTTATACCGGGGTCGGCATCGAGGTGAGCGATGTCGACGGCGTCATTCGTGTGATTTCCCCCATTGCGGGCTCGCCGGCAGCGCGCTCCGGTATCCGCAGCGGCGATCAGGTGATCGCGGTCGACGCTGTCGCTGTGGAGTCCGGCAACCTGCGTGACACGATCGAACGCATGCGGGGCGCCCCGGGCAGCCGGATTTCGATCACGGTATTGCGCGACGGCGATGCGATTCTGCACGAGATGCGTCGCGAGGTAATTCGGGTCGCGAGTGTGCACAGTGAGATTCTGGTACCGGCGTACGGCTACGTGCGGGTGAACCAGTTCAGTGATACCACCGCAAGGGAGCTCAGCCGCGCCATCGACGAACTGCAGGTTTCGAGTGGCGGCATGCTGGACGGCCTGATTCTTGACCTGCGCAACAATCCCGGCGGCGTGCTCGATGCTGCTGTCGATGTGTCCGATCTTTTTCTCGATTCCGGCGTTATCGTGACCGCCAACGGACGCACGACGGATGCGCAGTTCTCGCGTTCCGCCCATCGTGGTGACGTGCTCGACGGCGCCGAGCTCGTGGTCCTCGTCAACAAGGGTTCGGCTTCCGCTTCGGAAATCGTTGCAGGCGCGCTGCAGGACAATGATCGTGCCACCGTGATCGGTACCGGCACGTTCGGCAAGGGGCTGGTCCAGACGGTTATGCCGCTGTCGCAGGGCCGCGCAATCAAGCTGACCACGTCCCGCTACTACACGCCGTCGGGCGAGTCGATTCACGAGACCGGCATTTCGCCGGATGTCTATATCGAGGACACGCCGGGCTACCCGAACCTGAGTCTGAACGGCTATGTGGATCGCGAACAGGATGCGCAGCTGATGGCGGCGCTCGATCGGCTGCGGCGCCGCCGGGTGATGCACAGCAACGCGCAATGATTCGAGTGCTTTTCGTCGCGGCGCTGTGGCTGCTTGTCGTGCCGGCGTTTGCAGAACCGTTGCCCAGGCTCGCCATCATTATC
>JBFHXQ010000219.1:0-5238 GCA_041598895.1 Woeseiaceae bacterium
AGCGCGGCGAGCAGCGCCCCGGCGAGCGCCGGCTCGAGATCGCCCTCTGCAAGGCGGTACATCAGCCCGGACGCTTCGGGTTCGTCGAGAGGATAGCCGTCGAGAAGCCGATCCAGCAGATTGTGCATATTCGCGCTCATGATTTCGTCATTTCGAGGAAGTTCGCCATGAGTCGGTCACCTTCGGGCGTCAGCACGCTTTCCGGATGAAACTGTACGCCTTCGAGCGGCAGTTCACGGTGGCGCACGCCCATGATTTCGCCGCGCTCCGTCTCTGCCGCCAGCTCGAGCTCGTCGGGCAGGGTCTCGTGCTCGGCACACAGCGAATGGTAACGCCCGACCTCGACGGGTTGCGACAGTCCGGCATAGATCGTATTGCCGTCGTGGCGTGCCAGTGAGGTCTTGCCGTGCATCAGGCGCTCTGCGCGAACGATCTCTCCGCCGAAATGCTGCACCAGGCACTGGTGGCCGAGACAGACGCCGAGTATCGGCACGCGGCCGGCGAAGGTCGCGATCATGTCGAGCGAGACGCCCGCATCCTCCGGGCGCCCGGGCCCGGGCGATATCACGACGTGCGTGGGCTCGAGCGTCAGCGCTTCGTCGACCGTGATCTCGTCGTTACGATACACGCGCACGTCCGAACCCAGCGCCGCAAATGCCTGCACGAGGTTGTACGTAAACGAATCGTAATTATCGATCAATAGCATGCGCGTGTCGCGGGCGGCAATCATCACAATCCCTCCCCTGCCATCTCGAGCGCCCGGCGCAGGATCGCGCTCTTCGCGAGCACTTCTTGATATTCGCGTGCCGGTACCGAATCGGCAACGATTCCCGCACCGGCCTGAAAGCTGTATTCGTCACCGGAGAAGACGAGCGTGCGAATCGTGATCGCCTGATCCATGTCGCCGCTCAGCCCGAAATACCCGGCGGTGCCCGCGTAAAGCCCACGCCCGATGTTTTCCATCTCCTCGATGATTTCCATTGCGCGCACTTTCGGCGCACCGACCAGCGTTCCCGCCGGAAACGTCGCGGCGAACAGATCGAACTGATCGTAGCCCGGCGCCAGCGTGCCCTGCACACCGCTGACGATGTGCATCACGTGACTGTAGCGTTCTATCGCACGATACGGATCGACGCATATGCTGCCCGGCGTGGCGACACGCCCGAGGTCGTTGCGCGCAAGATCGACGAGCATGACGTGCTCGGCCGCTTCTTTCGGATCGGCTAGGAGCGCCCGTTCGTTCGCGCGATCGGCCTCCGGCGTGTCACCGCGCGGCAGCGTGCCGGCGATCGGCCGCAGCGATGCGGTGTTGTCATGCAGGCGTACGAGCGCCTCCGGAGACGAGCCGACGACTCGCACATCGTCGAAATCGAAATAGAACATGTACGGCGACGGGTTCAGCAGCCGCAAAGCGCGGTATACCTCGAACGACGACACGTCGGTACGGCCACGAAACAAAACGGAGATGACGATCTGATAGATGTCGCCCGCCGCAATGTATTCCTTGCAAGCCTCGACCCTGTCAGAGAACCCGGCCTCGCTGAAGCTTGCTGCAGGCCGGCTCGTCGTCACGCGGCCGTTGCCAGGCGGCACCGCACCGCGCAGCAGCCGAATAACGTCGCTGCGCAGCTTCTGGCGCTCGGCTTCTGGGCCGTCGTGAAGCAGCGCGACGCGACGCGTCAGGTGATCGAACACCAGCAGCGAGTGCGTTGCCACGAACTCGGCTTCGGGAACGTTGGTCTGCATTACGGTGTCGCGCGGCAGGCGCTCGAACAGGCGCACCACATCGTATCCGGAAACGCCGACGAGGCCGCCCGAGAACGGCAGTCCGTCAACCGCCGGCTGCGGCTGCGGTGCCGAGGCCAGTGCGCTGCGCAGCGCGTCGAGATAGCCTTGCCGATCTGCCGGGTGCTCCCGGGTCTCGCCGTTGACCGTCATCGCGTCGGCCTCGATGCGCACCGACAGCGCTTCGCCGAAACCGAGAAACGAATACCGCGCCAGCCGCTCGCCACCCTCCACGCTTTCGAGCAAAAAGCGCGGCTTGAGATCGCGCAGCTTCAGGTACGCCGACACGGGCGTATCGAGATCGGCGGCTATGTCGAACGGTGCCTGCATGATGAATTCCGGGACACATAAAAAAAGCCCACCCCCACGGCGGCGGAGATGGGCTTCTGGTTGATTGTCCTTTGCGTACTAACTAGCGGCCAGGCGCCCTCTCCCCGTCGGGTCGCCAGAACCAGTGCTGGATGCGCGTGGCAGTCATAAGACCGAGTATCACTGCCGCGTTTCGAACGGTCAAGTTCCCGCGATGCTTGTTACGTCTGCAACCTTCGGCGACGTGGCAAGGGGGCAAGGGGACATTCCGGCACGGAATGTCCCCGAACATATGTCCCCGATCATATCCCCGTTAATCCGACGCTACAGCGGATACAGCACCGGCAGGATAAACGAAAAGCCCAGCCACATGACGATCGTCAGCGGTATGCCGACGCGCAGGAAGTCAGCAAACTTGTAACCGCCGGCGCTCAGGATGAGCAGGTTCGTCTGGTAGCCGTAGGGCGTCGCGAAACTCATGTTTGCACCAAACAGGACTGCCAGGATAAACGGCTCTGCTCCGACACCGAGCTGCTGCGCAATGCTGATTGCAATCGGCGTGCCGATGACGGCCGCAGCATTATTCGAAACGATATTCGTCAGTACCGTCATCAGCAGCAGGAACGCGCTGAGTATCATCGGTGTCGGCAAGCCCGACGCGGCCGTGACGAAACTGAGCGCAAGCCAGTCCGCCATGCCGGTGCCCATCAGGGCCTTACCCAGCGCGAGCGCCGTGACAATGATCATGACGACCGGAATCGAGAGCGCGGTTGCGGCATCGCGCCAGCTGAGGCAACCGGTGGCGATCATCAGACCGAGACCCGCCATCGCACTCACCGAAATAGGCATGATGCCGAGGGCTGCGGCCAGCACGACGAATCCCATGATTGCGAGCGCACGCTTTGCGTTGTGCGTGTGCGGCAGGTCCGTCGTGCCGTCGAGCACCAGCATCGTGCCGCTGTCCTTCAGCGTCTGAATCGCCTCACGCGTGCCCTGCACGAGCAACACGTCGCCGGCGCGCAGGCGAATGAGATTCAGGTCGCCGGTGATCTGCGAACTCGGCGCACGCGCGCGATGCAGGGCCAGCGGCATCAGTCCGTAGCTGCTGCTGAATCTGGCGGCGGCGAGCGTGCGCAGATGCAGCGGCGAGCCGCGGGTGACGACGACTTCGGCGAGCTGCTGACCCTCGGCGAGCAAAGGCGTTTGCTCATCGACCGGGTGTTCGGTGTCGCTGATATTGAAAAGTGTTGCGCCCAGGAGCTGCTCGTAATACTTCAGGTTCTCCGGCGTGTCTTTGACGAACAGCCGGTCACCGGGCTGCAGCACGACCGACGGAAGCTTCGCGAGAAACAGCGATTCGCTGCGCTGAATTTTGTCGATGCGCAGCTGCCCGTCGGCTTTGGCGAGCACCTCGGACAACGTCTTGCCGTCAGCAAAGCCGCCCTCCTTTACGTTGAGCTGCGCACTGAAAATCCTCGGCGATGTATCGGCCATCGGCGGCGCGCGGTCCGGCAACAATTTTGGTGCGATGAGCCACAAAAACAGGATGCCCACGCCGCCAACGATAGCAACGGGCAGCACCCACTCGAACATCGTGAAGCGGTGCAGGCCCATGTCCTGCGATATGCCGACGACGAGAAGGTTCGTGGATGTACCAATCGTCGTCGACATGCCACCGACGATCGTCGCAAGCCCCATCGGCAGCATCACTTCGGACACCGGAAATTTCACTCGCAGCGACGCGCCGACCAGTATCGGCATCAGCAACACCACGATCGGTGTGTTGTTCATGAATGCGCTGAGTATGGCGCCTGCAACCAGCGTAACCAGCACCGCGAGCAAAGGACGGGACGACCACGCGCGCGCAACGACGGTCGCGAGCGGCTGTAACGCACCGGTCGTCTCGAGCGCCTTGCCGACCATCATAAGCGCGCAAATCGCGACGAGCGCCTCGTTGCCGAATCCGGCAAAGAAATCGACGGGGCCCAGAACGCGCTCGCCATTTTTTACATAAGGGATGAGCTCGAAACCCACGACGAGGACGATGAGGATCGTGAGTGACGAGGACTCGAGCGGTATGCGGTCCCGGGTGAACAGGAACAGCGCCAGCGCCGTGAGCAGGAGTACCGCGATTCCGTGTGCGTCAGGAGTTATCGGTTGCAATGCGTGACCTCGTTCCTGGCGTGACCGGCGAATCAGCCCGGCTAGAGCCTAATGACGGTATCTCAGTTCACACCTGCTTCGCAATCTGTTTTCCCCCGCCGTTTTCATATAACACCGCCCACATATGCTGGTAAAAACGACGGCATTCCTCGGGCGTCCAGTCTGCGAGTGAGCGCGGATTGCGAAGCATGCAGGTATCGCCGATCGCCAGCACCGGAACGAGATCTGCGAATGCCTTCGCGGCAAATTTTTCGGCAGGAAACAATGCCCAGGGTGACAGAACGAAAAGATTCCGGTGCGCAAGAGCTGCTCCAGCCACCGCCTTCTGCCAGCGTGAGCGCCAGTGTTCCGAAAAGCGCAAGTCGGGATTTTGCATGCCCGGTTCCGATGCACGGATCGCCGGCAGCAGGTTGCGTGTCCGGGAAAGCGTGAGCGACCCGACGACAAGAATCTCTTTCATGGCTGCGAGCAGCTGACTGATGTCCTCGAGTGTCGCAAAGTGAGCCGGATCCTGCCGGCGACTTCGAACGAGGTCACCGATGCCGGTAACGCAAATGCCGAGCCTGCGATTGTGTCTCGCGTCACGGCATTGCTCGATGCCGGACCAGAACACGGCATCATGAAGCCTGTCACCGAGGGCGACGGTATTCGCCAACGCCGTTTCGAGTCCGGTCCAGTCCAGCCTGCCGTGCGCATCCGCAAAGCGCAGCAGATTGATCTCGAGCGGCAACCACGCCGTTCCGGCAGGTGCCTGGATCCCGCAAACCGGCAGCACGCAGGACGCCGGCTCGGGCGCAAGCAGCGGACAGGGTGACATCACGCGCGTAGCGGGCGCCAGCTGCACACCGGACTCGTGTCTGAGCCTCGCGAGCTGTACCCAGAACGCGGTCCGAGACACCCCGTCGCTCCGGTCCGGCCGCATCCAGTCGCCGTCGATCCGGAAGTAAAGCGGCGCGCCGGGAAGCTGATCCTGAAGCAGCT
>JBFHXQ010000220.1:0-5218 GCA_041598895.1 Woeseiaceae bacterium
CGCCGGAGATATCCCACACGGACGGACTGATCGAGATCTCGAGGGCCATCATGGAAAAAAATTCCGTGGCGGTCGAGGTCCTGCGGGCAGTGGATCACGACATTGCGTACGGCGTTTGGCCCGACATGACGGAGCGCGGCTGGGACAGCGATGCGTGGCCCGAAATACTCGAGAAAGTATTGGCGGCCGACATACTGGTACTCACGTCACCGATCTGGCTGGGTGAAAAATCGTCGGTGTGCACGAAAGTGGTCGAGCGGCTGTATGCGGCATCGAGCGAGCTCAATGACGCTGGCCAGTATGCATACTACGGACGGGTGGGCGGCTGTCTGATAACGGGCAACGAGGACGGCGCCAAACACTGCGCAATGAACATCCTGTATTCGCTGCAGCATCTCGGTTTCGTCATTCCGCCGCAGGCCGACGCGGCGTGGGTCGGCGAAGCCGGCCCCGGGCCGTCGTATCGGGACGAGGGATCCGGCGGTCCGGAAAACGACTTCACAAACCGCAATACGACGTTTATGACCTGGAACCTTCTGCACCTCGCGCGCATGCTGAAGCTTGCCGACGGTATTCCGGCCCACGGCAATCAGCGATCGCAGTGGGACGCGGGCTGCCGATTCGACTTCCCGAATCCGGACTACCGATAGTCCCACCGGACGGTCGCTTGCTTTCAGCGTCCTGCTGGCCGAGACTTTTCGGTACCCGATAACGAATTTGACTCCACGAGGCTGAACATGCGCCGGGACAATTTCTGGTGGGCGCCGGTGGCGGCCGTGACCGCCCTTCTGCTGACCGCGGCCTGTTCGCCGGATCCGAATACGCCTTCGCCGGCCGAGCGGGCGCTCGAGGAGCTTCAGGACCAGTACGATAAACTGCGCGAGAAGGACTTTGATGCGCCGGTGGACTGGGCATCAGAGGACATCGAGAATATCGGCGACTGGGATTATCGCGTCGTCGAGCTTTCATTGTCTGCACCCGAGGAGTTCGAAGCCGCGCTGAACGAACTGGGTAACGACCGCTGGGAGGCGTTCTGGGTAGAGCGCTCGACGGACGGACTGCTCGTATTTTTGAAGCGTCCGTCGATCAGCTACCTGTCGAAGATTCCGCTGAGCCAGATCGGCCGATTCATCATAGACGGATCGGGCAATAAATAAACGTCACCGGAGACTGGCATGATCGACAGAACGGAAACCGGTCGCTGCTTCTGTGGCCAGCTGACCTTTGCTGTTGCTGGCCCCGCAAAATTCGCGTGCTTTTGCCATTGTGAAAGCTGCCGTCGCGCGTCGGGAGGCGCCTTCGTTCCCTGGGGGACTTTTACCCGCGACGAATTCGAAGTGATGTCCGGCGTGTTGACCTTGCATCACTCCTCGGAGGGCGTAACTCGCGGCCACTGTGCGGATTGCGGCACGTCGCTGACTTATGAGCATACGAAGCGCGAGGGACAGATCGACGTCGCGTTGACCTGTTTCGACGACCCGTCCCAATTCACACCGCAAGCACACATCTGGACAGTGGACAAGCTCCCCTGGGTACGCATCGACGACGAATTGCCGGTATTCGAAACGACCGTTAGCGCCGCAGAGGCCTGAGACGTGGCCAAATGGCTCATGCTGGCTGGCGTCGCACTGCTGGCGACAGGCGTCATCCTGCAGTTTGCGCCATGGCTGGTCGCCTGGTTCGGGCGGCTGCCCGGCGACATTCGGATCGAGTCGGCCAATGGCAAAGTGTTCGTGCCGATCACCTCGATGCTGATCGTGAGTATCGTCCTTTCCGTGCTCGTGCATTTTCTGCGGCGCTAGCTAAAGAGTTTGCGACCCCTGTGGCCTCCGATAGCGCGCATGTGACCTTGCGAGCGGGACACCCCGCTCAGAATTCCCAGAGCACTCCGATCGCAGGCAGGCGCGGCATCCAGTAGTCGCGGCTCAGTTCGAGTGCCGATATTCCTTCGTCGTCAGTTTCGACATCCCAGTCTAGACAGCACTCGTTACGCCGATTAAGGACATTGGATATTTCCATAAATGCGAGCAGGCTGCCCTTCTTCAGGTCGAAGCGACGGCTGACGCGAAAATCGAGACTGGAAAATGTTCCGTGGCGCAGGGCATTCCGGGGCCCCGGAACCGCGACGAATCGCGGCTCGCCGTCTGCATCGATCCCTTCCTGGATCAAAGCCAGGTCGGTCGTCGGCCAGCCGCTGTGCAGGCTCGCGGCCAGCGCAACGTCCCACTTCTTGTTGCGCCACGCGATTCCACCCTGCAGCGCATGCCGCTGATCCCAGCTCCGCGGCACGTTGCGGCCGTCGATACGGTCGGTCGCCCGCGACAACGTGTACGACGCCCACCAGTCGAGAGCACCGCCGCTGCGATCGAGCGAAATTTCGATTCCCCGTGACACAGCGCTTTGCGGCGCTATACGGACCCGGTCCTGCTGCAGTTCCGGAATCAGCCCCAGCGGATCATAGAGATTCTCGAAGCGCGGGCGGACGCGCAGCATGTTCTTGTAGAACGCCTCGACACGCAGCGCATACTTGTCACGCAGAAGGTGGCGGATTCCGGCAATGATGTGGTCCGCGCGCTGCGCGCGCCAGAACCGTGTAACGCCGTCCTCGATCTGCAGCTCGTCGATACCCTGGGATTGGTGGTAGCGGCCCCAGCTCAGGCGCAGTTCCGTCTTCAGCCCCAGACCGTGCAGAAGGCTGAACCGCGGGCTCAGCTGCGAGTCGGATGGCAGATTCGTGTAGGTCTGGTCGTCCCAGCGCAGGCCGAGTTCCAAGACGGTTTTTGCGGAAATCTTCCAACGGTCGGAAAAAAAAGCCGCGTAGTTGCCGCCTTCCGGCGATGCCGTCAGCGTTCGGCCAAACCCATCTGGACGATCGCGGTACAGCGCCTGCAGTCCCCCGTACTGTGCACGGCTGGAATACTCGTAGCGCGCCTCGGCGAACGTCATCTGCAGGCCCCACTGGACGAAGTGTGCCGGTGAGGCTGTCCAGGCCCAATCCTGGCGAAGTTCGAACCGATCGACGCTTCGCTCATCGAACACGCCACCGACAATTTTCTCGGGATCACCCAATGAACCATCGCGCGTATTTGAGAACTCAATAAACGACAGTGCGGTCTTGCTGGACAGCGACGGTGACCAGCGATTGTCCAGCTGCACCCAAAGCTGAGCATTGCGCGTTTTGCTCGTCACCTGCTCGAACTCTTCGGGCAGAGATTCCAGTACTACCTGAACGGCATCGTCCGCATACAGTGCGTTGACCGAGAGCGTTGCATCGGGCGTGATTGCGTAGCTGAATTCGCCGAACACATCGTAGTATTTTGGCCGCCCGAATTTCGGGTCGATCACGAGGTCCAGATTGCCTCTCCGCGCGGACAAGAGCCATCGGCTGCGGCCCCGAGTCCCGGTCGTCAAAACGGAAGAATTGAACACGCTGATGCCGATCTCAGTGTGCCTCGGACGCAGCGACTCGAGGGATTCCATGACGACGAGGCCGCTCATTCGGTCGCCGAAGCGTGCCGGAAATCCGCCGGTAAACACTTCCACGCCTTCGATTGCCCGCGCATCGATCGCGCTGAAAATGCTCTGGTAATCGCGGATGTGGAACGGATCGAACAGGCGCTGACCGTTCAGCACGATACCGATTTCGCCGAGTTCGCCGCCGCGAAAGTGCGCCCTCGCCGACGCACCGCCGGCGGCCGTGCCGGGCAGCCGCTGAGCGACGCGGAGCGGGTCTTCGCCGACGTCGGGCATGTTCTGAATCGTGCGCTGGTCGAGGACAAAACGCGATGCGGCAATACTCGAGAGAATCTCGTAGCGGCTTGCCGAAACGGCAATCGTCTCGATTTCCGGCCGCTCATCGTCCATGCCGACACTGACAACGGTTGTTTCACCCGGCGCGACGTCAATGATCCGGCTGACGTTTTGATAGCCTTTTGCAGTGATGTTGATGCGGTAACGGCCAGGCCGAACGCCCTGGTACTCATGGATGCCGGGCAGCACTGTGGTGGCCTCCGGCACATCGGGACGGATACTGACACCCGCATCGGAAACCGGCCGATCGCTGCTGCGGGTTCTGAGGACGACGAGTATGCTGCCGCTCTCCGGCGCAATCGCGGAATCACGAACCACGACGTACAAACCAGCGTCCGAGCGCAGGGTGAGCCCGTGCGTACTGAGAATCTGACGCAACACCAGAACCGGATCGCGCCCTTCTGGTTCGACCGTCACGGCCAGGTCCTCGCGAACAAGGTTCGTGCTGTACACGAACGGGTGACCCGCCGCGCGGAACTCGTCGATCACGTCAACAACGGACCGACCCAAATACGGCGCACGCGCGCCCTCCGCCGCGAGCAATGCCGGCGGCGCCAGGCAGATCAACAGCGCGATGATCAGGCGCATTCCCATCGCGCGTCTGCGCTGTCCCGGGGATGCGCGTGCGGCGCTAGTCAACGTGTACGTCGGTTGCTGTGACGTAAAGTGCCCCTCCCTTGCTGCGCCAGTCGAGATCGACGCTGCCGGCATAGATCTGCAGCGCCTTAGTTGGCTCGCTCTGCACCAGGCCGCGCAGTTCAGACGCCTCTGCGAGCGCTCTGGCAGCATCGCTACCGTACTCGAGCGTCAATCCCGTCTCGCGAGAAATCCAGGTCAGAAAATCATGCACCGACCGTCCGTCGAGGCTGACCGGCGGAGACGTCGCTTCTACCCATCGCCAGGCATCGCCGAAAGCCGCGATATTCGCGACACCCGGCCGCCCTGTGCCCGAGACCGTCAGCTGTTGTCCAGCGACCGCAGTAACGGCGTAACGCGCGCCGCTGACGCGGACACGCCCTTCACGAACGCTAACTGCAAGGCGCTCCCGATCAGCTGCCGCCATGAACTGCGTGCCAATATGGCTTACGGCGCCGTGCCGCGTGTCGATGCTAAGAACACTCGTTGCATCATTACTCTCGCTGCCGACCGCCGACGAGATCAGCGGCGACGGTGCCGAGTCGAAATACACTCGTCCGTATTCCAGGTACACCGAATCGGCCGAAATGACTCGGACCCGCGTTTGCGCGTCGATTCGCAGTGAGCCGCCACGACCCCACTCGAGGCCAACACCGGATTTTTCACTGGTGACGATCGTCTGCCCTACCGCCAGCTGCGTATCGACGCGCAAACGCGGATCCGCGTCGTTGCACCGGACGCGGTATACCTGGAATCGGGACGAGTATATTTC
>JBFHXQ010000221.1:0-5205 GCA_041598895.1 Woeseiaceae bacterium
AGGGGACATTCCGATTCCGGATTGCACAGAGGGGCATGCACAAAGGGGACATTCCGATTCCGGAATGTCCCCGTACTGACAATCCTTAGCAGCGCCATCCTGGCACGGTCATCGCGGCTGGAAGCCGCTCCCACAAATTCAGCCCGCACGTTCTGTGGGAGCGCCATCCTGGCGCGACCTGATCAATCATGCACAGAGGGGACATTCCGATTCTGTGCACAGAGGGGACATTCCGATTCCGGAATGTCCCCGTACTGTGGAAGCCGCTCCCACAAAATTTAGGTCGCACGTCCCGTGGGAGCGCCATCCTGGCGCGACTACATCGATCAGCTCAGCCCGACGTACAGCAGTCGCAGGGCGGTGACCGTCACGAGCAGGCGGTACGCCAGCCGAAATGCGGCTTCCGACACTCGATCAACGACCCGACGGCCGATCAGCGTACCGACGTAACTTGCGGCCACGCCAGCCAATATCACCGCAAAATACGGAGAATAGTCGAAGCCGAAGAGCGCATATCCGGCAATTTTGAACGCTCCCATTCCGGTCAGACAACCGGCCATCGTGCCGATGATCTCGTGCTTGTTCAGATTCGTCCGCAGCATCACGGAATGCAGAACCACGCCGTGCGCGAACAGCGTCGAAACCAGCGTGTGCAGGAACCCGACAATCGCCCAGGGATGCCTCACGGTCGGCCGCCACCTGATGTCCGGCAGCCAGAGTGCAGCGAGCATCAGGAGGGCGATGACGGTAGCGAGTATTGCCTCCGGCAATTCGACGTACACGCGCGCCCCGATCAGTGCTCCGAGTGCCGCACCTGCGAGAAACGGGCGCACGACTCGCCAGTCGATAGCCGCGCGAAAAAAGTAGACACGAGCGAATGACGATGCGATGAGAAACGTCGAATGCACCGGCACGATCGCGTTGATTGGCAACACCAGACTCGTAACGGCCAGGATGATCAGTGCTCCTCCGGCCGAGAACGCCGTATTGAAAAACGCCGCTGCGAAGCTTCCGGCAACAAGCATTGCAAAGGTCGTGTCGATCATATTGATGCTCGGCCACGATGATCGGGTCCGTTTCGCACTTCACTTCGATTCATTTTCCAATGCAAGGCGAAACACGCCAGTTCGTCGCCGCCGCGGGTTCGGGAAATACGTAGGCCCTGCCCTCGCTATGCAGTTAAACTGCATCGATGCGGTCTTTCTTGACGGATTTCTGGCACCACGCGAGGGGCAGCATCAGGGACCTTGCGCCGATTATCCTAGTTATCGGCACATTTCAGTTCTTGGTTTTCGGACAGCCCATGTCGGGTGCGATCAGCCTCGTCGTTGGCGGCGTCATCGTCGTGCTCGGCCTTACTTTCTTCATATATGGCCTGGAACTGGCGCTCTTTCCAATCGGTGAGACAATTGCCCATGCGCTCGCGCGAAAAGGCAGTGCCGCGATGGTTCTGATATTCGCCTTTCTGCTCGGCTTTGGCACGACGATGGCCGAGCCGTCGCTAACGGCGATCGCAAGAGAAGCCTCGGCGGTTGCCGCAAGCGCCGGCGCGATCGTGGATACGGATGAATCCAGAAGCAGATATGTCCTGGGACTGAGGCTGACGGTCGCGTTCTCGGTTGGGTTTGCGCTGGTACTGGGAGTCCTGCGAATAATCTTCGCCTGGTCGCTACCGGTAATGATTATAAGCGGCTACATACTCGTCATTCTCGTAACCGCGGTCGCGCCCGACGACATCGTTGGCATAGCATACGACTCCGGCGGCGTGACGACGTCGACCGTAACTGTGCCGCTCGTGACCGCACTTGGTATTGGACTTGCTTCATCGCTGCGCGATCGCAACCCGATGACGGACGGTTTCGGACTCATCGCATTCGCATCGCTGACGCCGATGGTGTTCGTGATGATATACGGCGGGGTCATTCAGTGGATTTGATTTTGTCCGCCGCACGGATCGTAATCGCCACGGCCGGCGACGTCTTGCCTATCGTGCTATTCATATTTGGATTTTACGTGTTGGTCATTCGCGAGCCGCTGCCTCACTTAGGACGCATCGCGACCGGTCTCGTCTTTGTCGTCATTGGCCTCGGCCTGTTTCTTGTCGGTCTCGAGCAGTCCTTATTTCCACTGGGACGCCTGATGGCGGAGCAGCTGACCGCCCCGGAGTTTCTCGGCACCAATCCGGTGGCGGATGCGGCAGCCTATTCCTGGCAGTCGTTCATATGGGTCTATGTTTTCGCCGTAGCCATAGGCTTCTCGACGACGATCGCCGAACCAGCGCTCCTGGCCGTCGCGATCAAGGCAAATGAAGTGTCCGGTGGCGCCATCAGCGTCTGGGGCCTGCGCGTCGCCGTGGCGATCGGTGCAGCCTTCGGTGTCGGCCTGGGGTGTTACCGCCTCGTATCAGGACTGCCATTGCACTATTTCATCATGGCCGGATACGTAGCCGTCATCATTCAGACGATCTGGGCGCCCAAACTGATCATTGCGCTTGCCTACGATTCCGGCGGCGTCACGACGTCGACCGTGACGGTGCCGCTGATCACGGCGCTCGGACTCGGTCTTGCTGAAGCGTTGCCGGGGCGAAACGCGCTGCTCGACGGTTTCGGCCTGGTGGCATTTACCTGTTTGTTTCCAATTATTGCGGTGCTCGGCTACGCGCAGCTCAGCGCGCTCAGGGCAACGCTTACACGAAAGAGAAAGTCGATCACCGATGATCCGGGGAAATTGCGATCGCTGGAGGAAAACTGATGCACTTCAAATTATTGATAGTCTTTGTCGAAGACAAGGATACCGAGGATATTATCAAGGCCGCACGCGACGCGGGCGCAACCGGTTGTACGGTCGTCAACAACGCGCGGGGTGAAGGATACGAGGTACCCAAGAGTTTCTTCGGCCTGAACCTTAGCACGCAACGAGACGTCGTACTCCTTCTCGTCGAACAACACCTGAGCCGCGAGATTCTCGAAACGATCGGCGAAGTCGGTCAATTCGATGAAAAGCCGGGTACGGGGCTTGCGATACAGCTCGACGTCGAGGATGCTGTCGGCGTCCTGAGTCAGGCCGAGCACATCGTCGAAAAGGTGGAGGATCAGATATGAACGACCGCACCTGGGTGCCCGTTCGAAAGGTAATGCGTACCGACGTTACCCACGTGGACGGCCGCATCAGCGTCTTCGAGGCGCTCAAAATCATGAAGCGCGTGCAGGCCACGTGCCTGATCGTCGAGAGACGTCACGAGGCCGACGAATACGGCATGGTGCTGTTCTCGGACATCGCGAAGGAGGTCATCGCAAAAGACCGTGCCCCGGAGCGCGTGAACGTCTTCGAGATCATGGCGAAACCGGTCATTTCGGTCAGGCAGGAGATGGATATTCGCTACTGCGCCCGCCTCTTCGAAAGATTCGGAATCAGCCACGCTCCGGTCATCGAGGATGACAGGGTCATCGGTATCGTCAGCTACTACCTGCTCGTGCTCGAGGGGTTGCCCGATCTGGACTGACCGTGTCTCGCGCACGTCCGGCAACAGTCTCTAGTAGGGAATCGGCTGCCCGTCCCAGGCGAAGAAGCCGCCGGAGTCCCCAGTCGTCAGGCCATCTATGACCGCAAGCAAGTGTGCGGCTGCCGTCTCACTATCGAACAATTTTTCATCGGGCATGCGTTTCGTAAACGGCTGCGACAGCGGCGTGGCAACCGTTCCGGGATGCAATGCCGCCACGATGCTGTCCGGCCGCAGCCTCGCCTGCTCGATTGACAGCGTTTTCAGCACCATGTTGAGAGCGGCCTTCGACGCGCGATAGGAAATCCACCCGCCGAGCCGGTTGTCATCGATGCTCCCCACGCGCGCCGAAAGCGCTGCGAATACCGTTTTGACATTCTTGCGCAGCAACGGCAGAAAATGTTTCGCGACCAGCGCGGGGCCGATCGTGTTGACTGCGAAAACGTCGGCCATCGGAGCTGCGGCAATGTCGCGCATGCTTTTTTCGGGCTTGAGCGTCTCGCCACGATGCAGTATCCCGGTCGTGACGATGACCAGATCGAGCGGGCTTTCGCGTCCGATGAGCGCAGCCGCTGCCGCGATCGACGTCTCGTCGGTAAGGTCCAGCGCCACACTGCGGGTTTTTGCCGAGAGCGGCTTCGATTGGTTGCGCGAGAGGGCAAAAACGCGCCCCACGCCGCCATCGCTTTCGAGCAGCCGCAGCATCGCGCGCCCGATCCCGCCCGACGCGCCGACGATCGCGACCGATGCATCATCGGCAAATGAACCCAGCGCGGTCATGCAATCGTCGGTGACGCGATAAGCGCGAGAAACAGGCCCGCGAGGGTCACCAGCGGCAGGTTGCGATACAGCAGGATGAGCGTTCTCATCGTGTTTCCTCTGCGACTCTAAAGCCCGCTAGGCTAGTCAACTCGGCGCTGTCGGTGGTATCGCCGCTGTAAACGATTGTTTCAGATCGTATCCGCCCGGGACTCAGGCGGTGTGCGTGTCGAGGAATGCCTCCGCCGCCGCGAAAATCTTTGTTTTTCGGGTCTCGTCCAGCCTGTCCAGGGCTTTCGGCATCAGCGCCAGCCGCGGCTGCTGCTCGAAGAAGTCACGATGCTTGTCGATGAACCTCCAATACAGGCCGTCGACGACATCGCACCAGTCGCCCTTGCCGTAGTCGCTCATCTTGCGGAGGTAATTCGAGCCACAAATATAGGGCTTCGTCGCGAACAGGCCGCCGTCACTGAACAGCGCCATGCCGAACACGTTCGGGCCCATTACCCATTCGGACGAATCCACATACATCTCCATGAACCAGTCATGGGCGGCAGCGGGCTCGATCTCGCACAGCGTCATCAGGTTGCCGACGACCATCAATCGCGGAATATGGTGCGTCCAGCCGAGCCGCGTTGCCGTATCGATCGTGTCGTCGAGCGGCACGATGCCGGTCGTCGCGTCATACCACGAATCGGTCAATTTCCGAGAATGCGACCAGAAATTTCGCTCGGCCTGATCGTTGCCGAATTGACGATACACGCCGCGAACGAATTCCCGCCACCCGATCACCTGGCGTATGAAACCCTCCAGGCTGGCGAGCGGCGTTTCGTGGTCGTCGGCATGCTCGAGCGCACGATCGACGACTTCCCGCGGCGTGATCAGCCCCAGGTTGAGCAGCGGACTCAACAGGCTGTGATACACGGTCGCGCTGCGGCGGGTCATCG
>JBFHXQ010000222.1:0-5168 GCA_041598895.1 Woeseiaceae bacterium
AAATCCCTTTCCGTAGTCCGCCATGACGTCGGGCGAGTCGTTCGCCGGATCGAAGCTCAGCGAAATCAAGCGGACCTTGTCGTTCATCGCTTCGTTCGCCGTCAGCCGGCTCTGAACGCGGCCCAGAACGAACGTTGCCAGCGGGCAGCCGTTGACGTCCGGGCAGCGCGTATAGATGAAGCTCAGCACCACGATCCGGCCGTCGAACAGCTCATGGAGCGTCGTTTCGCGGCCAATACTGTCCAACAGTCGCCCGTCTGCCGCCGGCCCGAGTGACGGCAGGGAATAGCTGCCGGGTGCCGGCGCTGTGAACTGCAGCGCCGAATAGCCGGGTGCCAGGACCTGCGCCCCGGCAGGCCTCGGGTGATGCTGCTGTGCTGCCGCAAGCGCGGCCAGGACAGTGAGCAGTGCAACGCACCCTATGCCGCGCATGCCGGCACAAGCCTCGCGACGGCTACTTACCGTACAGTGAGTAGGCGCCGAACCGCATCTGGTGCGGCGTGCCGAGTTTTGCAGCCAGGAAATCGATCGTAAACCTGTGCTCGAGGTTCTCACCGTTCCAATTGTAGGCCTTGAAATACTGCAGATCCTCGCCTTCCGGCGCCTCGACCTTGTCCCAGTTGCGCAGTAATGACGATGTGTAGTACACGCGCTCACCGTCCCAGCTCTGCGACACCATGTTGACCTGCGCTCCAATCTTGTGCGTCATGACCTCTACGGGCGCATGAGGATCGGAAATATTGAACAGCCTCGTCAGGCCGTCGTTCCAGGTGTTGACCCACAGATAATTGTCGTCGGCCGTAATGGATATGTCCACGGGAAGGGGAATCTTGCTCGCGTCACCGATGTCGGCGACAGCCTTCGCATGCCACTCGCCGCCGCTATCTTCGTAGATCAGCCAGATCTTCGACGTCAGCGCCGTCGACGTGAAACAGTAGTTGCTCCGCGAACCCCATGCGCAGCGAATCTCCAGGGGCGTACCCGGGACATCCAGGATCTTGCGCGGTTGACGCGTATGCAAATCCCAGACGACCACGGTATTACCGAAACGCTGCATCGCCTCGGCGTCCGCCATCAGCGTGCCGAGATTCATCATGTAGTTGTTCCAGCCCGTGAATGACGAGGTAATGAAGACATTGCGCCGCGGCAGGGCACGCACGTCGTAACCGTATCCGTCAGCGAACTTGCCGCTCTTGACCGCGCCATTCAGATTGTCGTCGGTCGGCATCCAGTACGTCGCAACGTATTCGCCGGCATTCGTATATTCCACGAGCGCGGTGCGCCCGCCATGATCTGCGCTGTTCGACAAACCGGTCAGCAGCATCCGTCCGGGCAGTGCGTAATTCGTGTGCGGCCCGACGACGCCACCGCTCTTTTCGACGAAGTCGTCGATCGTTCGCTCGATACTCGGTTTGGCAGGGTCCGTATGCACGTCGAAAATAACGATCTTGCTCGTATCGAGCCCGGACGCCCAAAGGTAACGCCGGTCGTCGGTGAGTCCGGAATGATGCGCCTCGTTGCGACCGCCGACCGATAGCGAATGCACGACCTTGCCGTAGGTTGCGGATCCCGGACGGACGTCGATCGTTACGAGCTTGTCCTGTTCGTCGCCGACGCCCTCGATGCCCAGCGTCCAGACGTAAACGAAATCTTCCTGCCCGACGATTTTGGCCATGTAGGGTGACATGCAGGTTTCGTCGGCTCCGGCGTAGCCGACGAATGAAATGACCAGTACGGGTATTGACGCCGCCCACCATCGGCTCTTCAATGCAATCATCGTGACATCCTCGCTCTTGTTGTTCGGTTTTTGTCGACCGCGGTCTCAATTGGTGTCGTGAGCCCCGGTCGGCACGCACTGACCGTCGGCACGGTTCTGGCGGGTCCGCGTCCGGTTTGAGCCGGCTCGCAGAGTCAGTATAGTTTGGTAGCCCGGCAGCTTCCATCGGATGCCGTCTCATGCAGACTGGACTACTGAGCAGGCGGACGAGGCTGTGTATCGCGCTCGTCGCCGCAATTTTGCTGACCGTTACCGGTGCCCGGACGGATGAGCCGGCAGCCGTAAGCCGCGGTCCGGGAGATAACCGGGACGGTTACGAGAGCGCGGATTACGAAACGCGGTCCCGGAGCCTCGAGTCCCGTCAGGGCCGAGCCGTCGACCTCCTGAACGTACTTACTGCACCGCCGCTGGGGCTGCCGGCCGTGCCGATACCCGCCGATAACCCGGCGACGGCCGACACGGTGGCACTGGGCCGCAAACTCTTCTTCGACAGACGGCTTTCTGCGAACAATACGATTTCCTGCGCCATGTGCCACGTTCCGGAACAGGGTTTCGCCCAGAACGAGCTCCGCACGCCGGTCGGGATCGAAGGCAAAAGCGTCCGTCGCAATGCGCCGACGATCTACAACGCGGCCTACCTGACACGGCTGTTCCACGATGGCCGGGAGTTCAGTCTCGAAAACCAGGTCTGGCAGCCCCTGCTCGCCGCCAATGAAATGGGCAATCTCTCGATCGGCGTGACGATCGAGCGCATAGCGGCGCTCGCCGATTACGATGGCCTCTTCGAACGCGCGTTCGGCGAAGGCCCTGACGTGCGCACGATCGGCATGGCAATCGCGAGTTACGAGCGCACGCTGGTTTCTGCGGAGTCCGATTTCGACCGCTGGTACTTCGCCAAGGAACGAGAGGCACTTTCGGCAGACGCACAGCGCGGCTTTGGGTTGTTTCGCGGTAAAGGTCGATGCGTTGCCTGCCACGTGGTGTCGGACGACCACGCGCTGTTCACCGACAACGCGTTTCACAACACCGGCATAGGCTATTACGCGACGATGCAACCCGACATCGACGAGCTCGATGTCCTGCTGGCACCCGGAGAAAAGTGGCGCATCAGCGCAGACGTCGTGGCTTCGACCGTAGCCGAGCAGTTTCGCGACCTTGGCCGCTACGAAGTAACCGGGGATCCGGACGATCGCTGGCGCTACCGCACGCCGTCGTTGCGCAACGTGGCGTTAACCGCGCCTTATATGCACGACGGCTCGCTGGCGACGCTCCGCGAGGTGCTGCTATTTTATAACCGGGGCGGCGTTCCAAACGAGAATCTCGATCCGCTGATTGGACCGCTGGGACTGACCGATACCGAAATATCGGACCTGCTCGCATTCCTGCAGTCACTCACCGGAAGCAACGTCGATGACCTGGTCACGGATGCGTTTGCGGCGCCAATCGGCGGCAGCTAGAAACGCGGCGTGAGTTTATCGATCCGTGTATGATCGAATATTCGCCGAGACAGCAAGAAAAAACGGCAATGCACGCATGTCACGCTTCTACCATTTCGACACGATAAGCCTGCACGCGGGACAGACGGTCGACCCGATTTTCGGCGCCCGCGCTGCGCCGATCTACCAGACGACGTCGTACGTGTTTCCGGACACGGATACGGCGTCGTCGATATTCAATCTCGAGCGCGGCGGGCACGCGTACTCCCGCATCACGAACCCGACGGTCGCCGTCCTCGAGCAGCGCATCGCTGCCCTCGAAGGCGGGTCCGCGGCCGTGTGCACGGCCTCGGGTATGGCCGCCACGTACTGCGCGATCACCGCAATTCTCGGTCAGGGCGACCATATCGTCGCTTCGTCGCAGATGTACGGCGGCAACATCAGTCTCATGAAGAATACGCTGCCTCGATTCGGCATTACGACGACATTTGTCGATCCGACCGACACCGATGGTATCCGCGCTGCGATACAGGACAACACAAAGCTGATCTACGGCGAACTAATCGGTAACCCGGGGCTCGACATCCTCGACCTCGAGGCCGTCGCACGCATCGGCGCGGATGCGAACGTGCCGTTCATGGTCGATGCGACGTTCAACACGCCGTATCTTTGCCGCTGTTTCGATTACGGCGCAAACATGACGATACATTCCGTCACGAAGTGGATGGGAGGACACGGCGCGGCAATCGGCGGCGTGGTCGTCGACGGCGGAAATTTCGACTGGGGCGCGACCGACAAGTATCCGACGATCACGGAGCCGTACGCGCCGTTTTCCGGACTGAACATCTGGGAGGAGTTCGGTCCGAGCGCGTTCGCGACCCGCATTCGCGCCGAGGCCATGCGCGACATCGGCGCGTCGATGAGCCCGGTGACCGCATTCCTGCTCCTGCAGGGCATCGAAACGCTGTCCCTGCGCATGGATAAGCACATCGCGAACACGAAGGCGATGCTCGATTTCCTTACGCAGCACGAGCAGGTGACCTGGGTCAATCATCCGGATCTCGAGACTCACAGCAGTCATGCCCTCGCGACGAAGTACCTGCCGAAGGGCGCGGGCTCGATCATCAGTTTCGGCGTTCGCGGCGGCCGCGAAGCCGGACGCGCATTCATCGAAAACCTGAGCCTCGCATCGCATCTCGCAAACGTCGGCGACGCGAAGACGCTGATTATTCACCCGGCGACGACCACCCACTCGCGTATCGATGCCGACGCCCTGGCTGCGGCGGGCATCACCGACGACATGATCCGTCTCTCGGTGGGCCTCGAGGACGTGGAGGACATTAAGGCGGACTTCGAGGACGGCTTTCGCGCCGTCAGGAAACTTGCCGGCGTCTGACGATGTATCTCGAGGTCGACGGCAAGCGGGTTTTCGCAACGACGGGCGGAAAAGCGTTCGACAGCAGCAAGCCCACGGTCATGTTTCTGCACGGCAGCGGCCTCGATCATACGTTCTGGGGCCTGCACTCCCGATTTTTCGCATTTCGGAACTACGCGGTGCTCGTGCCGGATCTGCCCGGCCACACGAATTCCGAGGGACCTCCATTGACGTCGATCGAAGCGATTGCGGACTGGCTGGCCAGGGTCGTCGAAACGCTCGAGATACGCCGCCTTTCACTTGTCGCCCATTCGCAGGGATGCCTCGACGCACTGGAGTTCGCGGCCCGCTATCCCGACGGTCTGAAAAGCATCTCGCTGATCGCGAGTGGTTTAAGGACGCCCGTCAACGAAGCGCTGATCACGGCGGCGGAGAACGATCCGGAAGCGGCGATCGCGATGATGACGTCGTGGGGTTTCGGACCTGCCGGTCACCAGCACCAGGGACCGATCCCCGGCAATTCCATGCTCGCCGGGGGTCAGAAAACGATGCGCGGCAACGTTCCGTCCGCGCTGGCATC
>JBFHXQ010000223.1:0-5120 GCA_041598895.1 Woeseiaceae bacterium
GGAATGTCCCCCACCGCCTGTCCCCCACCCCAAGGCGAGGTCACAGGATGTAGCGACTCAGGTCCTCGTCCTTCGAAAGCTCTGCCAGATGGTCATTGACGTAGCCTGCGTCGATCGTCACGTGCGACCCGCCCTTGTCCGAGGCCTCGAACGACACCGTCTCGAGGAGTCGCTCCATAACGGTGTGCAGGCGCCGCGCGCCGATATTTTCCGTGTTCTCGTTGACCTGATACGCGACTTCGGCGAGGCGCCGTACTCCGTTGTCCGTGAATTCCAGCCGTACTTCCTCGGTTGCCAGCAGCGCGCTGTACTGTGCGGTCAGCGATGCATCGGGTTCGGTCAGGATACGGACGAAGTCGTTTGTCGTGAGCGATTTCAGCTCGACGCGTATCGGGAATCGCCCCTGCAGCTCGGGAATCAGGTCCGATGGCTTGGAAACGTGAAACGCGCCGGATGCGATGAACAGGATGTGATCCGTTCGGACCATGCCGTATTTCGTGTTGACGGTCGAGCCCTCGACGAGCGGCAGGAGATCGCGCTGCACCCCTTCCCGCGACACGTCAGCACCGTAGGTTTCGGAGCGTCGGGCGACCTTGTCGATTTCGTCCAGAAACACGATCCCGTGTTGCTCGACGGCTTCGAGTGCCTGTGCTTTGAGCTCTTCCTCATCGACCATTTTGGCCGCCTCTTCGTCGGTCAAATGGCGCAGGGCATCCTTGACCTTCAGCTTTCGGGTCTTGCGCCGACCGCCACCGAGATTTTGAAACATGCCCTGCAGTTGGCTTGTCATTTCCTCCATTCCGGGTGGCGCCATGATCTCGATGCCGACGGGCAGCGCCTGAATATCGATTTCGATTTCCTTGTCGTCGAGTTTGCCTTCGCGCAGCATCTTGCGAAATTTCTGGCGGGTTTCGCCGGACTCGGATGACTCGGTACCGGATGTGAAGCCGACGCCCTGCGACGGCGGCGGCAGCAGTGTGTCAAGAACGCGCTCCTCGGCGGCGTCCTCGGCGCGGTGACGAACTTTCGACATCGCATCCTCGCGAATCATCTTGACCGCGATGTCCATGAGGTCGCGGATGATGCTGTCTACCTCTCGGCCAACGTAGCCGACCTCCGTGAATTTCGTCGCCTCGACTTTAATGAAGGGCGCTTTTGCAAGCCGGGCAAGACGGCGTGAAATTTCTGTTTTGCCGACGCCCGTCGGACCGATCATCAGAATGTTTTTCGGCGTGATTTCACTGCGCAGTGGTTCGTCGACCTGGACGCGTCGCCACCGATTTCGAAGCGCAATCGCGACAGCACGCTTCGCCTCGTCCTGACCGACGATATGCTTATCCAGCTCCTGAACGATCTCTCTGGGAGTCATTTGTGACATATCTGTTTCCTGTGCATGCAGCGTCGCCCCTTCGCACCAAAACGCGACAGACGGTCACGCGAGCCCCGATGGCGCTCCGGGCCCTGCGCCGCTATTTTGCGGTCAACTCCTCCACAACGATGTTCTTGTTCGTGAAAACACAGATATCGCCGGCGATACTGAGGGCCTTTTCGACGATCGTGCGCGCATCGAGGTCGGTATTTTCGAACAGCGCCTGGGCCGCGGCCTGTGCATAGGGCCCACCTGAACCGATTGCCATTAGGTCGTTTTCGGGTTCGATGACGTCGCCCGTGCCGGAGATGATCAAAGATTTCTCCGTGTCAGCAACGCACAGCAGCGCTTCGAGACGCCGTAATCGCCGGTCGGTGCGCCAGTCTTTGGCCAGTTCGATTGCGGCGCGGGTAAGATTCCCGTACTGGTCGAGTTTGCCTTCGAAAAGCTCGAATAACGTGAACGCATCTGCGGTCCCGCCGGCAAAGCCGGCGATCACGCGGCCATCGGCAAGCGGTCGAACCTAGCGGGCGTTGCCCTTCATTACGGTATTGCCCATGCTGACCTGGCCGTCCCCGGCAATGGCAACGGTGCCGCCTCGGCGTACCGAAACAATCGTCGTGCCCCGAAATTGTTCCATGGCTGAATTCCTGTACTGGCGCCGTAACGCGAAGCTGCCGTTCGTCTGACCGCTCCGGCCCTTTTGTGCTCAGCGTTTCTTGCGTGCCCTGGGATGAGTACGGTCGTATATCTGGGCCAGATGCTGGAAGTCAAGGTGCGTATAGACTTGCGTCGTGGAGATGTTGGCGTGGCCGAGAAGCTCCTGCACCCCCCGCAGATCATGGCTGGATTCGAGAAGGTGAGTCGCAAAAGAATGTCGAAACAGATGCGGATGGACGTGCGTGTCGATGCCCTGCCGCCGCGCCCAATAGGCGACCCGCGACTGCACGGAACGAGGGCTCAAGCGGGCGCCACGATTGCTCACGAACAATGCCGTCTCGCCATCCGCGGCGAGCGATGAGCGCGTGCGGAGCCAGCGTCCGATCGCGGCCAACGCATGGCTGCCTACCGGAATGACGCGATCCTTGTTGCCCTTGCCGGTCACGCGAACGGTCCGGTCCGGGATATCGATGTCCGTGCAGTCGAGATCGGTGAGCTCGGACAAGCGCAAGCCGGAGGAGTACAGGAGTTCCAGGATCGCCCGGTCCCGATCGACCAGCGGCCCCTCGCCGGGCAGGTCGAGCAGATGTGCCATGCGGTCCGCGTCGACGCTGCCCGGTAAGCGCTTGCCGGCTTTCGGTGCCGACACCGACTGGACGGGATTGCGACGTACCTCTTTTTCACGGATCAGGTAACGGAAAAACGTTCGCACAGCCGAAAGCTGTCTCTGGATACTCTTCGGGCTCAGGCCGCGCCGAAATGCGAGCGCTGCATAGGCACGAATATGCTCGCCGTCCAGGTCCCGCCAGCGCTCGATGCCGACACGCTCGGCGTAGGCGAGCAGGGCATCGAGATCGCGCCGGTAATGCCTGCGGGTATGCGGGGACAGCCGACGCTCGAACTCGAGGTGTTCGATGAACTGGTCTATGCGCTCTTTATCTGGACGGAGCATGCGACCGCAAGCGAGAGATTGTGCGCTCCGGCGATTCCGGCACCAGCTAGTAGCGCCTCAGAGAGCATGAGATCAGGTCAGCGACGCGCGCCAGGAAGTCCATGCTCATGCCGGCGTGGAACCGATCCGAATCACTGCTGCCGATAGCCAGGAATCCGAGGTCGGCCTTGTTGCCGAGAGGCATCATAGCCACGGAGCCGACGTCCTCGGTGGCACCCGGAAACAGGAACTCGAGTTGTGCATCGCGGATCTTGCCACAGCGTGGTCCGCGACCGCCGAGAAACGTTGCGAACGGCCGAAGGCGGTCGTCTGCGCGCTCGAGGACCCGGAAGAACCGCCCGCTCTCCACGTCGTCGAACTGCGTGGGGTCCGCAAACAGGACGAGTACAGCTTCGTCCGCCTCGAAGCCGGAGCGCATTGCCACTTCGATGGCGGCTATCGTGGCAGCGAGATCCTTCGCCGCGATCAGCTGCAGCGTCAGCTCGTGAATTTTCGCGGCCAGAAGATCGTTCGCTCTGGCGACCTCGATCAGGTCCTTGAGCTTGCGTTGCAGCTTGTATTCTTTTTGCCGCAGCATAGACACCTGGCGTTCGACCAGCGAGACGGTGCCACCCTTGGCATGCGGCAGCCTGAGCATGCCGAGCAGGTCGGGGTGTCGTTCGAAAAAGTCGGGATCGGCAGCCAGATAATCATGCACGGTCTGCTCCGAAATATCCTCCTCGACGTACGCCCGCTTGCTCTGTGTAGTCATAGTTCGATCGTTCCTTCGCCCAGGAATTCGGCGTCCCCCGTCAGCCAAACCGGTTGCCCGTCGCCGCGCCACTTTACCACGAGTTTCCCGCCGGGCAGATGCACCGCGGCCTCCGCATCGACAAGATTGCGCCGCCGGGCAGTCACGAATGCGGCGCATGCGCCAGTGCCGCAGGCCGCTGTTTCGCCTACGCCCCGCTCGTGAACCCGCAGGTCAATCCTGCCGCGGTCAACGACATGCCGAAAACCGACGTTCGTGCGGGCGGGAAACCGACCGTGCGTTTCGATGCGGGGGCCAAGGCCAGCGACGTCGGCCGTCGCGACGTCATCGACGTCGAGGACGCAATGGGGATTCCCCATTGAAATGACCGAGACCTCGAGAGTGCGGCCGGCGACTTCCAGAGGATATATGTCGCTTTGAACCTCCGTGATGAACGGGATACGTGCCGGGTCCAGGACGGGGCAGCCCATGTTGACCGCGATCCGGTCATCGTCCAGCAAGCGGGCCTCGATCACTCCGGCACGGCTGTCGAACAGGAAGCGGCGCTGCTCGGTGCCCTCGGCCAGGGTTCTGGTAACGCAGCGCACGCCGTTGCCACACTGTTCGACCTCGGTGCCGTCCGCGTTGAAGACACGGTAGCTCGCATCGAATCGGTCCGCAGTCCCCGGGCCGACCCACATCAACTGGTCGAAGCCCGGCCCCGTATCCGGGTTACCCAGCCTGCGAATGTCGCTCGGCGCAGGCGGGGGCAGCGCGTCCCGGCGCTGGTCGACGACGACGATTCGGTTGCCCGCGCCGTGCATTTTGCGGTACCTGACACGCATCGGCGGAGTGTAGCAGGTGGCTGAAACCGATCCGGTATTGCACTGCGGCAACGGCTAGCCACCACGCAATTCGGTCAGGGCGCGATTCGATCCGTAATGGACTTTTTCGATCCGCGACGGTAGTTTACGGCCTACCTAGAACCCCCCGTAAGCCGCAGTTCGAATCTATGATTCCGGTAACCAGGGGCTCAATAACAATCACGATCGCCCCTGGAGAGGAACATGCGGCACATCATGGTTTTGAATGCAAAAGGGGGCTGCGGTAAAAGCACGCTGGCGACGAACATCGCGGCCTATTTCGCAACCCGGGGCGCGTCCGTGGCGCTGGCCGATTACGATCCGCAGCGCTCGAGCCTGGATTGGCTGGATCGCCGACCCGCGCATCGGCCCGCGATCGCAGGCGTTGCCGCATTCGAGGATGGCCTGAAACACATGCCGCGCAGTGCGGACCTGGTGGTCAGCGATGCACCGGCGAGGTCGCACGGCAGCGAGCTCACCGACCTCGTCCGCCATGCCGAGACGCTTGTCGTGCCTGTGCTGCCCTCGACAATCGACATGCAGGCC
>JBFHXQ010000224.1:0-5107 GCA_041598895.1 Woeseiaceae bacterium
CGAAATCGCCGGGGGCTGCGTTCATGTGCTTGGTGGCCATAGTTTCTCGCGCGCGCCGTGGCCGGCGCTGTTATTGGCTTGTCGCGGTGCCGCAGCGCGACGTTACCATCGGCTCTGTGCCGACATGCCGCCGTCGACGATAAGGTTCGCGCCGCTGATCCAGCGGGCCGCGGGGCTCAGCAGAAACAATACCGCGTCGGCGACGTCTTTTGGAGTGCCGAGCCGGCCCAGGGGCGCACGCGCCCGCCAGCGCGCAACGCCGTCCGGCCAGTCCGCCTCGATATCGTCGCGCTCGATCAGTCCGGGTGAAACCGCGTTGACGCGAATGCCTGCGGCGCCGAATTCCAGCGCAAACGAGCGAGTCATCATCAGGAGGCCGGCCTTGCTGGTCGCGTAGTGACCGTGCCCGAGAGTCGGATCCGTGCCTTCGATCGAGGCGATATTCACGATCGCACCGCTGACCTTCTCCGCGCGCCAGCGCTGGCAGGCTCGCTGCGTCACGGCAAATGCGCTATCCAGATTGCTTTGAATCACGGCCCGCCATGCATCGAGCGACATGTCGGCCAGATTCCGGACCGGCTGTATTGCGGCGTTGTTGACGACGAGGTCCGCGGATATCTGGTCGAACAGTTTGTCGACCTGCTTTGCGTCAGTCAGATCCGCGGCGATCGTAGTACCGCCTGTCTCCGCCACGAGCGACCGGGCGGCATTTTCGTTTTGGTGGTAATGCGCAACGACCGTGGCGCCGGCCTCGGCAATGCGGCGCGCAATCCCGGCGCCGATGTTGCCGCTCGCGCCGGTGATCAGCACGGACTGCCCTGACAAATCGAGAAGCTTCGATACCGCAGGTACTGACTCGTTCAGCATTCATCCCATCCGTAACGACGTCTGCGCTATTGTCCGCCGATGGCCGACAAATTTCATACGCCAAGTGGACGCGAAGTCTGGACGCGCGAGCGCTGCTTCGTCGAGGAGCTCCTCAACGATCCGGGAGCGCCGGACGTGTCGGTCGCGCGCTGTCGAATCGAACCGGGCGTGACGACCGAGCGTCACAGCCTGAGCGTACTCGAGTGGTACGTCATCTGGTCCGGGCACGGACGCCTGCAGCTCGACGACGATCCGCCGAGGGATGTCGGCCCGGGCGACGCAATCCGGATCGACGCGGGCCGGGCACAGTGCATCGCGAACACGGGTGCTAAGGACCTGGTGTTCCTGTGCGTCTGCGTGCCGCGCTACACGCCTACCTGCTATACGCCGCTCGAACGGGACGACCCGGACTGAGCCGGATTGAGCCGCCGTCGCGGCAGCCGGGTGCCGTCGCCTGATTACCACAGGTCGACCCCGGAGCTCTGCCCAAAACCCGCCAATCGGCTGTATACTGCCGTCACGAATTTAGAGGAGACACAACAATGTGTGGCAACAAGGCAACATATAAAAACGGTCTGCGGTCGGCGCTCGCTGCCGCATGCGGCGTTTCCTTGCTGGCCTGCGGCCTGCCCGCGCTGGCGCAGGAAGGTCTCGTGCTTGAGGAAATCGTCGTCACGGCGCAGAAACGCGAGCAGCTGCTCGAAGACGTGCCGGCATCGGTGTCGACGATCACGGGCGATACGGTGAACGACTACCTCGGCTCGGCGGAGAATATCCGCGCGCTGGCGAATCGCGTGCCGAGCCTGAACGTCGAATCGTCGAACGGCCGCACGCAGCCGCGCTTCTACATCCGCGGGCTCGGCAACATCGACTTCGACAACAACGCAAACCAGCCGGTCGCGATGGTGTTCGACGAGATCGCGCTGGAGAACAACGTGCTAAGAAGCCTGCCGGTCTTCGATATCGAACGCATCGAAGTACTGAAAGGCCCGCAGGGCTCCCTGTTCGGGCGCAACACGAACGCGGGCATCGTCAAGATCGATTCCGTGAAGCCGAGCGAGGACCCAGGAGGCTATTTCCGGGTCGGCTACGGTTCGCGCGGCACCGGTTTCGCGGAGTTCGCGACCGGCGGCCAGATCGGTGACAGTGACACGTCCGGGCGCCTGTCGGTCAAGTACCAGGAGCGCGACGACTGGATCGACAACATCGCGAACGGTCCGGGCGACGACTACGGCGCGTTCGACGAGCTCGCCTGGCGCCTGCAGTTCCTGCACGACGGCGACTCGTTCACGGGTCTCCTGAAGCTGCACGGCTTCGACCAGGATGGAACGCAGCCGCAGGTGTTCTATGCGAACGCGCTGCAGGTCGGCTCCGAGGGCCTGCGCCCTGGCTTCGACGAGAACATCGCGAGTCAGAATAGGGGCGCCGGAATGACGCTGGATCACCTGGGCGCGTCCGTGAACCTGCAGTGGGAGCTCGACGACGGCCGCACGCTGACGTCGATTACCGGTTACGACAACATCGAGAATTTCCAGTTTACCGATGTCGATGGCGGCGTGACCTCGTTCGACATCGCCGACATCGGCAAGCTTGGTACGAGCGTTTTTGCCGACGCGGCCACCGGCGACGGACTGGCCGGCCATCGCCAGCTTACGCAGGAGTTCCGCCTGTCCGGCGAAGGCGACAACATATTTTACCAGTTCGGTCTGTATTTCTTCGACGAGTTCATCGACGTTTTTTCGCGGGACTTCGTTGGTTTTCTCACCCCGCCATTCTTCGACAATGTGCACCAGGACACGCGCTCCATAGCCGCATTTGGTCAGGCGGAATACTCGGTCACGGACCGGTTCGCGGTAACGGTCGGGGTGCGCTTCACGAGCGACGACAAGGATCTCGAAGTCATACCCGGGGATAACAGCCCCTCACCCGCCGACACGATCTCGGTGGAGGACGACTACGTCAGCTGGGATCTCGCGTTTACGTTTGACGCGAATGAGGACTGGACGCTGTATGGACGCGCAGCAAACGCGTCGCGCGGCCCGGTGACGCTGGGCCGCTTCGGCTTCACGAGCTCCGCCGAGACTGAAACCAGCACATCGATCGAGCTCGGCTTCAAGAGCACGCTGATGGGCGGCCGGGCGCGCTGGAACGCGTCGGCGTACGCGTTTCGCAACGACGACCAGCAGCTGACGGCCACCGGCGGCGCCGCGAACGTCAACCGGCTGCTGAACGCGGAGCGCGTCAACGGCAGCGGCTTCGAGACGGACCTGGAAATCCTCGTCAACGAGAATTTTCTCATCATCACGAACCTGAGCTGGAACGACACGGAGATCGACGATCCCGGCCTGAAGGATGATCTGTGCAGCGCGGCTCCGCAGTGCACGCCGCTGGATCCTATCGTCGGTATGCGCGCGGGTTTCTTTGGCCCGGTCACCGAAGTTTCGATCGACGGCAACCCGCTGCCGCGCTCGCCGGAGTGGATCTACAACCTGATCCTGCAGTACACGATGCCGCTCAACAACGGCAGCCTGTACTTCAACACCGACTGGAACTACCGCAGCGATTCCAACCTGTTCCTGCACGAGTCGATCGAGTTCGTCGCCGAGGAGCGCATTCTCGGCGGCGTGCGCGTCGGCTGGCGTAACCAGGACGAGAACATGGACTTCGCGATCGTCGGCCGCAACATCACGGACGAGATCACGGTCGACGGCGGCATCAACTTCCTGAACCTGACCGCGTTCATCAACGAGCCGGCGTTCTGGGGGGCGGAGTTCCGCTATACGTTCTGACGGACTGTTCGATCGAGCAAACGAAACCCGGCACCATCGGTGCCGGGTTTTTTTCGTAACGCTCTGACCACGATGTCGCGGCAGGATGCCGCTCCCACGCGACTGTCCGGTTCGAACGATATCGTGGGAGCGGCATCTTGCCGCGACCGAAGCGCCGTGGGAGCGGCATCTTGCTGCTTGGGGACATTCCGCTAGTCAATATGATTTTGCAGAGGCAAGGTAGGCACATAGCCTGGCTGTGAAGGCGGAATGTCCCCGTGCATCCATGCACCTGACCCTGCTCACAATGCTGCTTGGGGACATTCCGCGAGTAAGACAAGCTCGGCTGAGTCAAAATACGCACACCTGTAATCCTTGCGGGCGGAGTGTCCCCTCATACCCCATGCGCCTGGCACTGCTGACACCGCTACTCCTCGCCGCCTGCGCGGACGAGCCTGCGGACACCACGCTGGGCGCAGAAGCCCCGAAAATCTCGGTGATGGGGCGCTTCGAACACCCCGGCATCGTAGAGGCGAGCGGCATCGCCGCGTCCCAGCGATTCGCCGATACGCTCTGGATCATCAACGACGGCGACGCACCCCCTATCGCCTACGCCAGCGATCTTGTCGGCCGGCACCGGGCGCTCCTCGCCGTCGCCGGCGCCAGGAACCGCGACTGGGAGGATCTCGCCGCGTTCCGTCTGGACGGCCGCGCGTATCTGCTGATCGCCGATATCGGTGACAATGAAGGGCAGCGCAAACGGCTCAGACTGTACGTCGTACCCGAGCCCGACATCCGAGAAAGCCGCAGTGTGTCGGTGCCGCCGTCCTGGCGCATCGATTTCCGCTACCCGGACGGCCCGCGCGATGCCGAGGCGGTGGCTGTCGACGCGATTGGCCGCCGCGTCTACGTTCTAAGCAAGCGTGACATGCCGCCGGTGCTTTATTCGGTGCCGCTTGTCCCCGAACATAGCGGCACGATCGTCGCGACGCGGCATGGCACGGTCCTCGGTCTACCGCAACCAACCAGGGACGATATGCGTACGGGCCCGGGGCGCTTCGACTGGCACTGGCAGCCGACCGCCATGGACTTCACGCCGGACGGCACGCGCGCCGTGATCCTGACGTATCGCGCTGCGTATCATTTCCGGAAAACACCGGATGAAGACTGGCTGCAGATCCTCAGCAGAATGTCGGATGTGACCCGACTCCGCGGACTACGCGACGCCGAGGCGGTCGCGTTCGACGCATACGCAGGAGCCGTTTTCGTCACAACAGAAGGTGCCGGTGCGCCGCTCGTTCGCATCCGTCTCGATACAGGGAATTCCCGATGATGCCGCACCGATTTTTTCGTTATCTCGTCCCGCTTTCTTGCGTTTGCGTCGTCGCCTGCGGCAGTGATCCGACGATCAACGTGGCCGACAGCCATGCAACGCGTCATGCCGTCACGATCATGACCTTCAACGTGGAGAA
>JBFHXQ010000225.1:0-4998 GCA_041598895.1 Woeseiaceae bacterium
GGAAGGAAAAGGAGAAGTGCACCGATCGCAAATAGCGCAGAGTCTCGGAGAAGCGCAAAGGCGTCTTTTGCAATCGAAATGAATGATGCAACCGGACTTGTGGATTTGGTTGTAGATTCGTTCGGCATTTTTGAATCTCCACGTACACGAATTTAAGACGTTGTATCCATACAATAGTTTATTATTTGCGAAGTTTCCTGCTGCCGCTCTGAGAGCTAAGCAATGCTCGACCGCGATCGTAGTTCACGCTGTCGATAATTGATGTCGCAACAGCGATGTGTCATCAACTAAGCGGCACCTTATCGCGTCTTTAGACATTCCATGCCGCTCCTCGGCATAGCTGCTCGGGCAATCTGATCGCGCCGACAAGCAGCGCTCCTCTCGGTAGCGCTGCGACGGTCAGGTACAATGTGCCTGTCGGCTACGGGAATCTCTGGCCCCGGGACTGACGCACATCATGAACGGCACCATAAGGAACGGCACTTCTGCGGCTGGTTTCGCCTTGGCGACGCTTCTCGTCACGGTGCTCTCCGGCTGCGCCTCGGCACCGGAGAATGTCGAGGACATCTGCGCGATCTTTGAAGAGAAAGGCCGCTGGTACAAGGACGCCCGAAAATCGGAGAAGCGCTGGGGCACGCCCGTCCACGTGCAGCTCGCGATTATCCGTCAGGAGTCGACATTCAGGTTCGACGCCAGGCCACCGCGCAAGAAGCTGCTCGGTTTCATTCCCTGGAAGCGGCCGTCCAATGCCTATGGGTATGCGCAGGCGCTCGAGAGCACCTGGGCCTGGTACCAGGAGGATACCGGCAGGCTGGGCGCCGACCGCGACGACTTTGGCGACGCCATCGACTTTGTGGGCTGGTATACGCACCAGTCACGGACGATAGCCGGTATTTCGAAATGGGATCCCTACAATCAGTACCTCGCCTACCACGAAGGCCAGACCGGTTGGCTTAAGCGGTCGTATCGTAACAAGGGCAAGCTGAAGAACATCGCACGCAAGGTAGACCATCGAGCGAAGGAATGGGGCGCTCAGCTCGCCCGCTGCGAGGACGAGCTCGACGACGGTTGGTGGATCTTTTGAGCCCTGCAGCCGGTTGCCAGGATTAGCACGTGGGACTGATAGTCATCGGCGCAGTCATCGGCGCGTTAGTCGGTGGTCTACCGGGACTGTTCGTCGGCGGTTTCGTCGGCTACGTCGCCGGCATCGTCCTGCGGCAGTCCGTTGTCGGCGGGCTGCGCGTCGTGCAGTCGCAGCTGGTCGATTCGACCTTCGCCGTCATGGGTGCGCTGTGCAAAGCCGACAAGGTCGTCACTCGCGACGAGATCAATGCCGTCGAGCACATCTTCCGCATGCTCAAGCTCCACGGCGAGCAGCGCGAGCAGGCGAAGGCTGCCTTCAACCGCGGTAAGCAGGCCGACTTCGATCTCGATGCCGCGGTCGATCAGTTCGCGCGCATAAGCCGCGGCCGCGGTCCCTTGCTACAGCTCTTCCTACAGCTGCAGTGCATGGCGATCGCCGCAGACGGACGAATCGACGCCGCCGAGCACGCGATGCTCGTGCGTATCGCGCGACGGCTGGGCCTCAGTGAGGCCGACGTCTCGCAGCTCGAAGCGCTGCTGCGTGCGGCAGGTGCCGGTCCGTCGGCAGCGGGCGCCAAACCCCCGAAAGACAGGCTCGCCGACGCCTATACCGCGCTCGGCGTCACTCCGGAGACGAGTCCTGCCGAGATCAAGCGCGCGTATCGCAAGCTGATCAGCCAGAATCATCCGGACAAACTGGCCTCCCGCGGCCTTCCCGAGAGCATGCGCGCCGTCGCGGAAGAACGCTCGCGTGAGATCAATTCCGCCTATGACCTGATCAAGAGTGCTCGAAGCGATTTAAAGTAGAGAACAATTACTAGGTTGTCACTCGCCGAGCAGAACCTCTGATACGATTCGCAGGAAACCTACTGTGGCGTGCTGTGCTCAGTTTTCAATGAGGCCGCTGTGATCCGCACTGAAACCGACATCGACGCCTGCAGGAGCCTCTGGCAGAAGTTCTCGCCGGGGAAGGACGCCTGGGACGACTGGGACCTGATGTACGCCTTTCACGATCAGGACAAACATCGCTTCAATTTCCTGGTGCATGAATCGAACAGAGGTGAGCCGGACGGTTTGGTGCCGCTGGTTCACGACACGCGGCAGAACCGCTACACGCTGATGGCGGGCAGCTACCCCGACGGCCGGATTCTGTGGCTCGAGTATCAGCATTTTCCCGAATTCTTCGAGCGGTTCCCGGAACGGACGGTGCTGTTCGATCTGGAGCAGGGCTGGGTCAGCGGCTTGCTCGAGCTCTGCCCGCAGTTCGAAGCTAATTTCGGCGAGCAGGACTCACGCTACTACCTGGTGCCGGCGGAGTTCGGGTTCGACTTTCATAATCACCTCGACACGTTTTCGTCGGACAAGAAACAGAAGTTTCTCTACGACCTGCGCTACATCCGCAAGCGTGAGCCGGTACTGCACTGGAGTGACGACAACGAGGCCGATCTGTTCATCGAGCTGGTCAACCGCAACTTCGGTGCAGAGTCGGATTACGCCAACGAAGACAATGCGAATGAACTGCGGCGCGTCATCGACGAGCTGCAGCGCAGCGGCCGTCTCAAAACGTTGACGATCGAGGTCGAAGGTGCCCAACAGGCGGTCTCGCTATCATTGCTGCACGGCGACCAAATGACCGTGCTCTACGGCTCCAGCAACAACGACTACAACAACCTCGGCAAGCTGCTCAACGTCGAAACCATTCAGGAAGCCTGTCGACTGCGCCTCGGCGAGATCAGCTTCATGACCGGCATGCAGTGGAAAGCCAACTGGAAGATGAAGAGCGAGCCTTGCGTCACCCTGCGCAAGCCGCCTGCGCCGTGGCCGGCCACGCCCGCCTAGTTACTCTTGCAAGTGCCTGGGGGAATCGTCCGCCGGAACTCGGAGACAGTAGTAAACCGGGGAGTCAGTCAGCGAAACCGGTTGGAACGCGAGCACGGCGAGGCGGCTCGAATACGCCGATCTCTTCGCGCGCTGGCCGCGGGCGCAGCCGAAGCCGCCAAGACAACCATGAATACGAAAAGGACTCGGTTCACAATGCTATATTTGGGGGAATACTAAGAATATCGCGCTGCAGCGCGAGCAAATTGGGGGAACGCCATGAGATTCGGACGCGCTGTCGTATGCCTGCTGGGTCTGCTGCCTCTCGCGGTACAGGCCGATTCCCTGTTTCGGAAGGACCTGGCGGAAGGGCGATACATGCCCAAGGCCTTCGGTGTCGGCGTCGACATCGTGCGCATCGATCAGATCATGAGCATTGACCGATTGTCCGTCGTGACCCCGCCGGGATTCCCGCCGCTGCCGCTCGACGACGGCGCGGGCATCATTACCGACAGCGACGTCGGCAACGACGGTGTGAAGTTCGATGCCTGGCTGTTGCCGTTCCTGAACGTGTTCGGTCTGGTCGGAAAATTCGACGGCAGAACCGATGTTGATCTGCGCGGCGTCGCGGTGCAGCTGCCAAACGAGCTGCAGCAGCTGCGCATCGATTACGACGGCGACCTGTACGGTGGCGGATTTGCACTCGCAGCTGGCAGTGAGCGCTGGTTCGGTTCGGTCGTGGTGACCTTCACGGACACCGATCTCGACAGCGGGTTCTCTTCGTCGATCGAGGCGTTGACGATCCAGCCGCGCATCGGACTGCGCTACGGCGAAAACAATGAGGTCTGGGTGGGCGGCTACTGGGTCGATGCCGACGAGTCACACAGCGGTTCCGTAAATGTGGACTTCGGCCCGGGCATCGGCATCGTGCCCATCGGCTTCGATGTCGATCTGTCACAAAAGGAAGACTTTAGTCCGAGTATCGGCACGCACATCACGCTCGGCGACAGCTGGGAAATCCTGCTGGAGATCGGTGGCGGTGGCGACAGGGACACGGCGCTGGGCAACCTGACGTACCGCTTCGAATGAGCGCAGGGCATGCGTGCCCGGCGCATTGATTGCGACTCAGGTCGTCTGATGCCGGCGCGCGGTTCCGCTGCAGGAGTTAAATAATCTGTCGGTAACGCAGCGCGAGCAGGCGGTCATGGATTCGACTGCCGCATGGAGAAGAACAAGAAACAACGGGTGGAGGTTAATCATGACGCGACGTCTGTCGTTATTCCTTTTGTCCCTGCTGCTTGCCGGTCAGGCGGTCGCCGATACCGTTACTTGTCTGGGTCGAATAGAGCCCTTCGAAGGCGTTCGCGTACTGGCCGGGCCCTCGGGTTTCACCGGTGCGAGTGCGGTCATCGCCGAGCTGCGGGTCGAGGAAGGCGACTGGGTAGAGGCTAACCAGATACTGGCCGTGCTGGATGATTACCGGCTGCGCGAGGCCGAGGCGGCCTCGCAGAGTGCATTGCTCGAAGAGGCACAGGTCGATCTGCAACGGCTGCAGAACCTTGCCGGTTCGCGAGCGACCTCGGTGGCCGATCTCGACAAGGCCCGATTCAAGCTCAGCGCCCTGCAGGCGGAAAGGCGAGTATTCCAGGCGCGCCTGGAGATGTCGCTCATCCGGGCGCCGATGCGCAGCCAGGTACTCAAGATCCACACGCGCGAGGGTGAAAAAGTCGGGCCCGAGGGCATACTCGAGCTGGGCGTGACCGACAAGATGACCGTCGTCGCGGAAGTCTATGAGACCGATGTCGACCGGCTGGCCGAGGGACAGACCGCCATCATCACCAGCCCGGCCCTCTCCGAGCCGGCGGAGGGCAAAGTGCTGAGGGTGGGCTACCGCGTCGGCAAGATGGACGTGCTCGGCAGCGACCCGATCGCCGACACCGATTCGAGGGTCGTGGAGGCAATCATCCTGATGGACGACCCCACGCCCTTCGAGCGCCTCACCAATCTGCAGGTGGACGTCGAAATCCTGCCATGAGGGCGCGCCGTATCTTCCTCGGCTGGCGACAGCTGAAACGCAATCGCCTGCGCCTGCTGGCC
>JBFHXQ010000226.1:0-4985 GCA_041598895.1 Woeseiaceae bacterium
CACGCCGATACAGTTCCCGGTCCGCCTGGGCCCGTGTTGCGCGTACCGCCGGGCCTTTGCTCGCATTGAGCGTGCGAAACTGGATGCCGGCGCGGTCGATGGCCGTTGCCATCGCGCCGCCGAGTGCATCGATTTCCCGGGTCAGGTGGCCTTTGCCTATGCCGCCGATCGCCGGATTACAGCACATCTGTCCCAGCGTCGCGATGTTTTGGGTGATGAGCAGCGTGCGCGCACCAGCACGCGCGGCAGCCAGCGAGGCTTCCGTCCCGGCGTGACCGCCGCCGATTACGATGACGTCGTAGCGTTCCGGCATTGATTGATGAGTGAGAAACGGGGACGCGCATTCTAATAAATTCAGCAGCGCTGCGCCCGCCTCATGACAACAGCTGCACGCTCCGGCAACCTGTGATTGGATACTCGCTTTCTGGAAACGGCTGCGCAATCACGGCTCGGGCCCGGCTACTGCAAGCAGCTGCTTTTGACTTGCCTCCCGGTTGCAAGGAAGATAGCGCCGCCCTCGGTCCCCGGATTCCCATGCTGCGCATTTGTCCTGTCGGTCTGTTGCTCTCCGTCACCGCCGTTGCAGCAACGCCGCTCGAGCTCGAGGACTGTCGCATAAGCGCAGGACCCGGATTCACGAGCGTCAGCGCCCGCTGCGGCGTGCTCGAGCGCCCCCTGAATCCCGCTGCGCCGGACGCTGGCACGATCGACATTAGCGTCGCAGTCGTGCCGGCACTCGATCTCAATCCCGAACCGGATCCATTCGTGCCGATTGCCGGTGGGCCGGGCCAGGCATCGGTCGCGTTCTATGCGGCGTACCGACTCGCGTTCGAGGAAGTGCGCCTGAGTCGCGATATTCTGCTCGTCGACCAGCGCGGCACGGGTGATTCATCCCCGATGGACTGTCCGGTCGAAGATGCTGTCGTCGAAGGCGAATTCACGACAGAAGAAACCATCGAAGCGATGCGCGAGTGCCTCGAAGCCTTGCCGCATGACCCGCGGTACTTCACAACCAGTGTCGCGGTAACCGATCTCGAAGCCGTACGACGGGCACTCGGCTACGACAAGCTCAATATTTACGGTATCTCGTACGGTTCCCGCGTTGCCCAGCATTTCGCACGCCGCTATCCGGATTCGACCCGGACCGTGATACTCGACGGGGTCGTCCCTCCCCAGTTAGCCCTCGGCCCGGAAATTGCGATCGAAGCACAGCGCGCTCTCGACCGGATATTCGCGCGTTGCCGGGAGGACGTCGCCTGTAACGTCCGTTTTCCGGATCTCGCGAGCCGGTTTGCATTGCTCAAACAATCGCTCGACGACGTTCCCGCCGATCTCGAGCTGCCAAACCCTGTAACCGGCCGGCGTGAAACAATTGAATTCGGTCGCGCGGAGATGGCGATTGCATTGCGTCTGCTTGCGTACCAACCCAGCACGATCGCGCTCGTACCGATGCTCGTTCATAAGGCCGCAAGCGGCAGGGTCGAGCCGCTTGCCGCCCAGTATCTGATTGCGGCCTCGCAGCTAATTAATGCCCTGGCGATAGGAATGCACAACGCCGTCATGTGCACGGAGGACGTACCTTTCATCGATAGTAATAGCGTCGATCAAGAGGCGCTCCGTAAAACCTTTATCGGCGAGCATCAGCTCGAGGCGCTCGAAGCGATTTGCAGCGTGTGGCCCGCCGGGCCTCTGGATCCCGATTTACATGAACCTCTCGAAACAAATCTGCCTGTCCTGCTGCTGTCCGGCGATGCCGATCCCATAACCCCGCCGCGCTACGCGGAGCTTGCGGCGGTCGATCTCGGAAACGCACGTCATATCATTGGCAGAGAGCAAGGGCATGGGCTGGCATCCGTTGGATGTGCGCCGGTCATTATTGCCGACTTCATTGCCACAGCTGACGTCAATGGCCTCGATACAGAGTGTCTCGAGCGATCATTCGTGATGCCGTTCTTTCTGGACTACGCAGGTCCCGAGCCTTGATCCGCGTCGACGAGCTGCACAAGTCCTTTGGCGAGGTTCGGGCTGTGCAGGGAGTCAGCTTCACCGCGCCCGACGGCAAGATTACCGGCCTCCTCGGGCCGAACGGTGCGGGTAAGTCGACGACGCTCCGGATTCTTTACACCGTACTGCGGCCCGATGCCGGCACCGCGCACATCGACGATGCCGACGTCGTTGCCGAAAGCCTCCGCGCGCGCCAGAAAATAGGCGTGCTGCCACACGGCGCCGGGCTGTATCCGCATCTAACCGCGCGCGAAAACATCGCCTATTTCGGGCGTCTCTGCGGACTCGCGCCCGAGCGGATCGACGAACGCGTCGATATGCTTATCAATCTGCTCGAGATACGCGACTTCGCGGATCGGCGTACGCGAGGCTTTTCTCAGGGGCAGCGCACAAAAGTCAGCCTTGCGCGGGCACTGGTCCATGATCCCCAGAACATCATCCTCGACGAACCGAGCAATGGCCTCGATGTCATGGCCACCCGCTCGCTGCGCGAAATGATTTTGAAACTGCGTTCCGCTGGGCGCTGCGTTCTGTTCTCGTCCCACGTGATGCAGGAAGTTGCCGCACTGTGCGACGACATCGTCATTATCGCGAAGGGCCAGGTCGCCATCGACGATTCCTCCGATGGCATTCGCAGTCGCACCGGCTGTGACGATCTCGAGGACGCGTTCGTGCGAGCGATCGCGATGGTCGATCCTGGATGATTCGCACGATCCTCACCGTGTTCCGAAAGGAGGTCGTCGACAACGTCCGCGATCGGCGTACGCTGTTGTCGGCGCTCGCGCTTGGGCCACTGTTCGGTCCCCTCCTGTTTGCGTTCGTGATCACGCTTTCCATCGAACGGTCGTTTTCACTCATGGACGAGGCGCTCGTCGTCCCGGTCATCGGGCGCGACAACGCACCGAACCTGATCCGATATCTCGAAAGTCAGAACTTCGAGCTCGTCGACGGCCCGGCGGACTACGCCGCGGCCGTCTCCGCAGTCAAAGCCGGCACGCTCGATCTCGCCCTGTTCGTACCCGACGAATTCAGCCGGGAATTCACGGCAGCGACACCGGCAACCGTTGCTGTCATTTCCGACCAGGCGAATCCGCAGGCCGACCGCGACGCGCGGCGCGTGCGCGATGCGCTGGCAGCCTACGATGCCGAGCTGGTCGCGCTGCGCCTGCTGGCCCGCGGTATCAGCCCATCGATCATAAATCCGGTCAATATCGATGAGATCGATGTCTCCACGCCGAGCGGGCGATCGATCATCATGCTGGGAATGCTGAGCTATTTTTTCCTGTTCGCGCTGCTGATGGGCGGGATGTACCTGGCTATCGACACGACGGCGGGGGAGCGCGAGCGCGGCTCTCTGGAGCCGTTGCTGTCACTGCCCGTCACACGGGATGCGCTGATGCTCGGCAAGATCGCGGCAACCTGCCTGTTCATGGCGCTGTCGCTGATGCTGAGCCTGACCTCGTTCTACATCGCGCTGAAGTTTATTCCTCTCGAGGAAATCGGTATGACACCGAACTTCGGCATCGACACCGTCGCGTTCGCGTTTGCAATACTGCTGCCGTTTATCCTGCTCGGTTCCGCGGTAATGACGCTCGTTGCTTCCTTCACGAAAAGCTACAAGGAGGCGCAGACCTGGCTCAGCGTCGTGCTCATCGCCCCAACGTTACCGATCGTCGTTGTCAGCCTGCTTACGCTGCGCCCGCGCCTTGAGTTCATGTTCGTGCCGAGCCTGAGTCAGCACCTGCTGCTTGCAGACATGATCAAGAACGAGCCCGTGAACCTTACACATGTCACGATCTCGGTCCTGAGCACGCTGGTGATTGGTGCGCTGTTGACCTGGGTTTGCGCGCGCCTTTATCGGCGCGAGGGTCTCCTGGGCTGAGAATCGGTACCCGGATCGGTTGACAAACCTCCCCGTATCTCCATGATGGGGGGCCCTTGCGACGATAAGAACGCCTATGGCTCTATTCGCCGAGATCCGGCGGCGCAATGTCCTGAAGGTCGCATTGCTGTATGTCGTTGCCGGCTGGCTGATTTTGCGTATTGCGGACGTTGGAGTCACGTCGCACGGCTGGCCGGAGTGGGTGGAAAAATTCCTGCTGCTTCTCGTCGCAGTGGGCTTCCCGGTTGCCCTATCGTTTGCATGGTTCTACGAGATCACGCCGTCGGGGCTCAAGAAAGCCGTCGACGTCGATCAAACACAGTCGATCGTTTACAAAACCGGTCAAAAGCTGAACGCGGCCGTCGCTGTGCTGCTTGTACTGGGCCTCGCCGCCGTTATCGCGGATTTCTTCCTGCCCGACTTCGAATTCCTGATCCCTGAACCCGAACAGGGCGATCCGCCGATCTCCCCCAGCGCGCCGGATGAAATTCGTTCCCACACGCTCGCAAACGGACTGCGCATCATCGTCTGGCCGGACCACGATATTCCCAACGTCGTAATGTACAACTTCGTCCGCGCCGGCAGCCGCAATGAATACCCCGGCATAACCGGGCTGTCGCATTTTTTCGAGCACATGATGTTCAACGGAACGTCGAAACGCGAACAGGGCCAGTTCGACCGTGAGATGACGGCCGCTGGCGGCGACAACAACGCGTATACGACAAACGACATTACGGTGTACATGGACTGGTTTCCGCGTACGGCGCTCAAAATCGTTTTCGACCTCGAAGCCGACCGGCTCGGACACCTGCGCATTGACCCCGAGGTCGTCGAGACCGAACGCGGCGCCGTTGCGTCAGAACGGCGACTGCGCGTCGACAACAACAACGTCCTGCGTCTCCTCGAGCAAATGCGCGCGACCGCATTCGTTGCGCACCCGTACCAGTTTCCGGTCATCGGCTGGCCGTCCGACATCGAGTCGTGGACACAGGACGATCTGATCAGCTTTTACAAAACCTATTACGCGCCGAACAACTGCACGCTGGTCATCACCGGCGACGTTAACGCGGCCGAGATTTTCAAGCTGGCGGAGGACTAC
>JBFHXQ010000227.1:0-4961 GCA_041598895.1 Woeseiaceae bacterium
GTTTCAGCGCCAGTCAGCTTGCGCAGCCGCGCATTCTCCGCCTCCAGCGCTTCAATACGCTGCTTCAGTGGCCCAAGCGTCCCAGCCAGCTCTTCTATCGTGTAGCGCGGCGCAATGTGCTGCGGGCAATTCCAGTCGAAGGCGGCAACCTCGATGTAAACGACGCGCTCGATCTCGGCCCGATAGCCGGGCAGCTCGACGGCCGCGAGATCCGGCGCCGGGAGATCCTCCGCATTCACGGCTCGCATGTGTCCGAGGATCTTGAGGCGCCGACGATTCGGATAATCCATCAGGATGAGAGATACCCTGTCGTTGGTCGCGACATTGCCGATGCTGATCAACTGCGTATTGCCGCGAAAGTCCGCGTACGCAAGTCGCTTCGGTCCCAGGACGCGCAAGAAGCCGGGCGGGCCACCGCGGTGCTGAACGTAGGGCCAGCCGTCTTCATTGACCGTCGCCATGTAAAAGGTATCTCGCTCCGCAATGAAGCCCGTTTCCCGGCTGGTCAACTCGTCATTGGGACCCGCCATCGCCGTAAATCGCTGCAGGCGAGGCCTGGAGCCGTAAGCGACCTGCGCCCGTATGACGCTGTCGGTGAACATGATCTCTGCGAACTGGTGCGCCATGGTCCTCTCCCGAAAAAAAGGCGGCGGCGTCGAGTCGGCCGCCGCCAATGCGCCCTCAATTTGCCGCCAGCGGCGTCCTGAGCCGGCGATTCAGGAAATCACGCATCAGGTCCGCGATCTCCCGGCCATGGGTCTCCAGGGCGAAGTGCCCCGTGTCCAGCAAGTGATACTCGAGGTTCTCCAGGTCGCGCCTGTAGGGCTCGGCGCCGGCGGCCGGGAAGATCTCGTCGTGCTCACCCCAGACGATCAGCGTCGGTGGCTGTCGATCCCGGAGATACTGCTGCCATGCCGGGTAGAGCGGCGGATTGCTGCCGTAGCTGTAGAACATCTGGAGCTGTATTGCCTGGTTGCCGTCCCGATCGAGCAGCGGCTGCACGTGATCCCAGGTATCCGGGCTGACGGTTTCGATGTCCGGAACGCCATTTGTATACTGCCACCTGGTTGCGTCGAGCGTGAGCAGGAAGCGCAGCGCATCCTCGTTGACCATCTCCGGCTCTCGATACGCGTTCTTGACGTTGATCCACCACGGATTGTCGAGGCCCTTGTTGACCGCAGCGCGGTCCTTCCAGTACTCACGGATCGGCGCCCAGAAATCGTTGTCGATGCCTTCGATGTACGCGTTGCCATTCTGGACGATCAGCGTGTCGACACGGTCCGGCCGGTTCGTGGCAAGGCGAAAGCCAACCGGTGCCCCGTAGTCCATCAGGTACAGGCTGTAGCGTTCGAGACCGATTGTGTCGACGAACTGCTCCATGACGCGAGCGACGTTGTCGAACGAGTAGTCGAACTCATCGACCGATGGCATCGAACTGAAGCCGTATCCGGGGTAGTCCGGTGCAACGAGATGAAACTCGTCGGCCAACTCCGGTATCAGATCGCGGAACATATGCGACGACGTCGGGAAGCCGTGAAGCAGGAGGATCGTCGGATCGCTCGGTTCACCTGCCTCGCGATAGAAGATATCAACATCCTCAATTGTCACCGTTCGGTATTTGATGCCGGATGCATTCTCCGCCCTGGCGGGCGAATCTGCCCAGGCGATGCCGAGCGCGACGAGGAGGAGCAGCGATATCGTTTCTTGCATAGACCGGATATTCATGTCTCGCCTCCCTCAGGCTGCAGCGGCAGGCCGGTCGGCGGCCACGCCACGATTGCCGGTGATAACCAGGTACACCGCGAGCAGCAGCAACACAGCCTGGAACTCGAAGCCACCGAGTGGGTGAGTTTCGCTGGGAACGAAATTCCAGCGGCCCCAGTGGACGATTGCGATCGCGCCCGCGATCACAGGGATGTTCAGCGCCGCGCCCACGCGCGTTGCACTGTCTGAGAGCCGATCCGTACGGAATCCTCCCAGCAGTATCAGTGCACCGCCGCCGGTCTCGGCGAGGGCGACGAGAACTACCTCGAGGTAGGAGATCGGCAACATCTGTGCGAAGCCTTCGAGGTTCGTGAACTTCAGCACGCCGTGGAACAGAAGTACGCTTGCGAGAGCGATACGCAGCAGCCAGTGGCTGTTCAGGTCGAGATATTTCATGTCTTTGTCCTCCAACGGACTCGGTTCAATTACCTGGATTCGTTGATGTTCTCGACGGCCTCTCTGGTCGTCCAGACGGTGTTGGCAATGAAGCGGAAGTTGACCAGGGCGGACTCGTAGCCGTTGCCCTCGTCGACGATGGCGGCGGCCGTCGCGTCCGAGACCACGGCAACTTCGAAGCCCTGTTCGATGAGTTCACGCATGTGTGACTCGGTGCAGAGATTCGCGGACATGCCGCCCAGAATGACCTTGTCGATGCCACGCTTGCGCAGTTGCAGGACAAGATCATTGGTCTCGGGTCCGTAGACTTTGTGCGGGTTCGAAATGACGGTCTCACCGTCATTTATGTATTGCTTGTAGCGCTTGAGGAAATCGGCACCCGAGCCTTCGAACTCATCCGTCGTAAGCGCCCCCTTGCGGTCGAACATGCCGATCGCATGCATCAACGTCTCCAGCGCACCTTCGAAATGCCAGCCGTGGTCGGTCGGGTAGTAATAGTGCGGCGAGACGAAAACGGGGATATCGTTCGCCTTGGCGGCCTGGAACAGCGACTCGATATTCGCGACCGTGTTGTTCTCGGTGACGCTCTTGCCGACGACGCCCCAGGTAACGCCGTCGGGGCTGAGGAAGTCATTCTGCGGATCGGTGATCAAGAGCGCGGTTCGTCCGGGGTCGATGGTGACGCCCGGATCCGGGAGTGCAGCACCGGCCATGCGGTCGATGCCAGTTGCTGCGAGTAGCGCAGCGAGTAACGCGAGGTGAGTCGTCTTCATGGTCTTCTCCTTTGGATTGCCTCCGGGTCGGTCGAAGCCGATCCGCCGATCGTCGGCGGAGATCGGGATATCGTTGGCGCTCATGTCGCGGCGGTACATGTAACCGTCGGCATCGAATGCCCAGTGCTCATTGCCGTGGGTGCGATACCACTGGCCGGTTGACGCGTGCTGCCATTCGTATTCGAAGCGCACCGAGATGTGGTTGTCGGTGTATGCCCACAGCTCCTTTTTCAGGCGGTAGTGCAGTTCGATCGACCACTTTCCGGTGAGGAACCGGACGATGGCGTCGCGCCCGCTGAAGAACTGGTCTCGGTTGCGCCACTCGGAGCCCGGCGTGTATGCCTCGGCTACGCGCTCCGGGTTGCGCGAGTTCCAGGCATCTTCGGCCGCCTGGACTTTTGCCGCGGCGCTTTCGCGCGTAAACGGCGGTAGAGGGGGGCGTTGCATGTTCTATTCCGGTGATCGGGTCGGCTTGTGCGCCGAATTGACGGGCAAAGGCGGGACAGCGCTTGTCTCGCGGGGAAAGGATCGCTCCTGGTCGCTCGCCGAGTCGCGCCTCGCGCGCAGCCGGCGTGGCGTCCAGTCCTCGAAATCCGCCGAGACCTGCGCGGTGTCATCGAAGCTCGCGATCGAGCCACCGCTGGAAACGCGGTCCGGCACGAGGGCCGCTGCACCGGCATCGAGGCTGCGCACCACGATCATCGAAAGCATCACCGCGAAGACCGGGAAATGGATGGCTCGTCGATTCGCGAGGTTGTAGACGCAGGGGCGCGGGGAGTTCATCGTTATCACTCGGTTCACGGTCGTAATTTGCCTGCTGCCCCTGTTGCAGTAAGCGTGCCAACCCGGGAGGCCTATAAAAAACAGCGACTTGGAAAAATCAGGGACCGCAGAAAATTGTGATTCTCAGAAATCTGTGGTCGAATCCTCAAAAACCCGGGGTACGGGCATCATGGGCGACAACGACAGGTTTGCGCAGCTGCAGGCGCGCCACCGACTGATCCTCGATTCGGCCGGGGAGGGGATCTACGGCCTGGACCGGGACGGCAGGATCACCTTCAGCAATGCGGCGGCCACAGCGATACTCGGCTGGAGGTTCGAGGATGTCGCCGGACGGGTCGCCCATGACGTCCACCATCATTCACATGCAGATGGGTCCGTGTATCGGCGGCAGCAGTGTCCGATCTATGCTGCGCTGGAGGATGGCCGGGTGCATCGCGTCGACGACGAGGTCTTCTGGCATATCGACGGTTCTGCGGTACCGGTCGAGTACACGAGTACGCCGATGTTCGAGAACGGCGAGGTCTGTGGTGTCGTCGTCATCTTCCGGGACATCTCCAGGCGCAGGGAAATCGAGCGTCAGAGACAGGAAGCCTACGACCAGCTACTGCGGCTACAGGCCGAACAGCATCTGATCCTCGACGCGGCCGGGGAGGGCATCTACGGCCTTGCAGCGGATGGCCGGATCACCTTCGGAAATGCCGCCACCTCGGAGATTCTGGGCTGGCAGGTCGATGAAGTACTCGGCCGCAAATCACATGACATTCACCATCACTCCTATGCTGACGGAACCCCGTATCCGCACGAGAACTGCCCCATTTACGCTGCGCTGACAGACGGCGAGGTGCATCGCGTCGATGACGAGGTCTTCTGGCATACGAACGGCGACCCGGTGCCGGTGGAGTACACGAGTACGCCGATCATGAGGGACGGCAAACCGAACGGCGCCGTCGTCGTGTTCCGCGACGTCAGCGAACGCAAGCGAATCGAGCGCGAGCGCGCGGAGGCTTATGCCGAGATCAGCGTTCTCAAGGATCAACTCGAGCGCGAGCGCGACTACCTCCGCGACGAAATCGAGGTGACAAAGAATATTGGTGAGATTATCGGTCAGAGCCCGGCATTGAGGCACACGCTGGCCAAGGTCGAGGCGGTCGCCGCCACGTCAGCCAACGTGCTGATACTGGGCGAATCAGGCGTCGGCAAGGAGATGATCGCCAGGGCCATTCACTGCGAAAGCGACCGGGCGGA
>JBFHXQ010000228.1:0-4944 GCA_041598895.1 Woeseiaceae bacterium
CGCAAGCGGCGAGGCTGCGTCGGGAATCTGTCATGCCCGCGGCGAGAATGCCGACTTGCCGGCCGGCTGGCTCATCTACATCATCGTCGCGGATGTGGCCGAGAGCGCCGAGACCTGCACGGCGCGGGGTGGCAAGGTCGTCGTGCCGCCGCGCGGTCTGGCCGGCGGCCGCTTTTGCGTCATCGAGGATCCCGCCGGGTCCATCGCGGCGCTCTACCAGCCCAAGAAAGACTGATTTCCATAGGCATGTGAGTTCGCGCTTCGATTCGCCTGAGTGGCATGCGGCCGTGGCCCGGCTGATACGATCGGGCGATGCCAGGCTCACCGCGGCAACGCTGATCGAGGCGATCGACCTCGTCGTCAACCACGAAGGGACCTGCCTGCTCGCGTTTCATCGTGACGCCCCGCCGGAGGTCCTGCACCACACGCTCGAGCCTCGCGGTCGCACGCATTACATCGATCGCTATCTCGCGGGACCTTACCTGCTCGATCCGCTCTACCAGCTCGCGCTGCGCCGGGACAAGCCGTTCATCTGCCGATTCCGCGACGAGACGCCCGACCGTTTTCGATCCAGCGAATACTATCGACAGTACTGCGAAAAAACGCACCTTCTCGATGAAATGGATTTTCTGCTCGACGTTACGAGAGCCAGCGTTTTGGTGCTGGTCGTCGGTCGCCGCGCGAAGATGTTCACCAAAGCCGAAGTCGATCGCCTGCACAGGATCGGTCCGGTCATACGCGCCGCGATGCAGACTATCTGGGACCGCTGGGTTCGCGACAGCGGCCCGGCCGGTCGTGGCGATGCTCTGCACGAGCGACTGACGCGCTGCTTCGACAGTTTCGGGGAGTCGCTCCTGACGCGGCGAGAGCGAGAGATCACGCAGCTGTTGTTGCGCGGCCACTCGGCGAAATCCATTGCGCGGGAACTCGACATTGCGCCCGGGACGGTAATGGTGCACAAACGCAATCTGTTCGCGAAGCTGGGCATCACCTCCCAGTACGAGCTGTTCTCGATGTTCATCGACGAGCTGTCGCGGGCGTGAGTGGCCGATAGCCTTTCTCGAGCCAGGCACTACCGTCCGATTGGTATTCAGGATTTCGCGGCCCCTGACGACAATATACTCAGTCAGGCTGGCGGATTGGGCTCATGTTCGACTTCGACTTTGCACTTGGCGAGGACATCGACCTTCTGCGCGAGACGGTGCGGGCATTTGCGGACGACAAGATTGCGCCGCGCGCGGCCGCCATCGACGCAGACAATGAATTCCCGAGTGATTTGTGGCCGGAGCTCGGCGCGCTCGGGCTGCTGGGCATTACGGTCGAGGAGGACTTCGGCGGTGCCGGACTCGGCTATCTCGCCCACGTCGTCGCAATGGAGGAAATCAGCCGCGCATCTGCGTCGGTCGGCCTCTCCTACGGCGCGCATTCGAATCTCTGCGTCAACCAGCTCAGGCGCTGGGGCAACGACGAACAGAAGCGGCGTGACCAGCCGAAACTGATTTCGGGCGAGCACCTGGGCGCGCTCGCGATGAGCGAGCCCGGCGCCGGTTCGGACGTCATGGGCATGCGGACCACGGCCGTGCGTGACGGCGACAGCTACGTGTTAAACGGCTCGAAGATGTGGATTACGAACGCGCCGCAGGCCGACGTTTTGATCGTTTATGCGGTTACGGACGCCGCCAATCGCAAACTCAGCGCGTTCATCGTCGAGCGCGGCACGCCGGGACTCACGACGCCGCAGAAACTCGACAAGCTCGGCATGCGGGGCTCGGACACCAGCGAGGTCCTGTTCGAGGATTGCCATGTCCCCGCAGAAAACCTTATCGCCGGCGAGGGCAAGGGCGCGGCCATACTGATGAGTGGCCTCGACTACGAACGACTCATTCTTGCGGGTGGCCCACTTGGCATCATGCGGGCCTGCATGGATCTCGTCCTGCCGTACGTCCACGATCGCAAACAGTTCGGCCAGCCGATTGGCGAATTCCAGCTCATGCAGGGCAAGATCGCCGACATGTATACGACGCTGAACAGCTGCCGTGCATACGTCTACGCGGTTGCCAAGGCGTCCGACCGCGACCGGACGACCCGCTTCGACGCAGCCGGCTGCATTCTGCTCGCCGCGGAAAAGGCGACCTGGATGGCATCGCAGGCGATCCAGGCGCTCGGCGGCAACGGCTACATCAACGAGTATCCGGCCGGACGCCTGCTGCGCGATGCAAAGCTCTACGAGATCGGCGCAGGCACCAGCGAGATACGCCGCATGCTGATCGGCCGCGAACTGTTCAACGCGACCGGCCAGTGACGGGGTCAGGGTCAAGGGTCAGAGCAAGAGGGCACAGTCAGGGGTCAGCGCACAGTGTCCCGCTCTTGCGGCACGACTCGCGCAGTCAACAGCGTTCGCGAGAAATCAGTAAACTGTCCCCGGTTGCGCAATCAAGGTCACCGTTCCCGGAATCGCGATGCCCGTCATAGAGACCAGGATCGACCGCAGCTCGGTCGATTTCGACAAAAACATGGCCACCAACATCGCGCTTGCGGAAGAGCTCCGCAATGTGAGCGAACAGATCCGCGCCGGTGGCTCGGAGCGCGCCCGCGAACGTCACCTGGCACGCGGCAAGCTGCTGCCGCGCGATCGTATTGATGTGCTTACCGACGAGGAATCGGACTTCCTCGAAATCGGTCTGATGGCGGCGCATGGCGTGTATGGCGACGACGTTCCGGCGGCAGGCGTGATAGCCGGTATCGGCAGCGTCAACGGCACGGAATGCATGATCGTCGCGAATGACGCAACCGTGAAAGGCGGCACCTACTATCCGCTGACCGTCAAAAAGCACCTGCGAGCGCAGGAGATCGCGGAGCAGAATCATCTGCCCTGTATTTACCTGGTTGATTCCGGCGGCGCGTTTCTGCCGCGGCAGGACGAGGTATTTCCCGATCGCGACCATTTCGGACGGATTTTTTTCAACCAGGCGCGCATGTCGGCGAAAGGGATCCCCCAGATCGCAGCCGTGCTCGGTTCGTGCACGGCCGGCGGTGCCTACGTGCCCGCGATGTGCGACGAGGCAATCATTGTGCGTAACCAGGGCACGATTTTTCTCGGCGGACCGCCGCTCGTCAAGGCGGCGACCGGCGAGGTCGTGGATGCCGAGTCACTTGGTGGCGGCGCGGTACACTCCCGAATCTCGGGCGTGACCGATCACCTGGCCGACGACGACGCGCATGCGCTCGGGATCGCGCGCGAGATCGTCGCTAATCTCAATGTTCGCAAGCAGGTCACGCTGGCAATGCGCGAGCCGGCCGAACCCGTTTATCCGGCGGAGGATATCTACGGCATCGTGTCGCGCGAATACCGCTATCCCTATGACGTGCGGGAAGTCATCGCCCGCATCGTCGACGGGTCGGAATTTCACGAATTCAAGAAACTGTACGGACCGACGCTCGTGTGCGGGTTCGCACATCTCGACGGCTATCCGGTCGGCATCATCGCGAACAACGGCATCCTGTTCATGGAGTCGGCTCAGAAAGGCGCGCACTTCATTCAGCTGTGTAATCGCCGCGGCGTGCCGATCATATTCCTGCAAAACATCACGGGCTTCATGGTCGGAAAACGCGTCGAGCACGCCGGTATTGCAAAGGAAGGTGCAAAAATGGTCAATGCCGTCGCGACGGCAAGCGTTCCGAAGTTCACGGTCGTCATCGGTGGTTCCTTCGGTGCAGGTAACTATGCGATGTGCGGTCGTGCATACAATCCGCGGCTCTTGTGGATGTGGCCGAATGCGCGCATCTCGGTGATGGGCGGCGAGCAGGCAGCCCTCGTGCTATCGACGGTCAGGAGCGAAGGCCTCGAAGCGCGTGGCGAAACGTGGAGCGACGAAGAAAAGGCGGCCTTCGAGAACGAAATCCGGGAGCAGTACGAAACCCAGGGGCATCCCTATTACGCCAGCGCGCGGCTATGGGACGACGGCGTCATCGATCCGGTGGACACGCGGCGCACGATGGCGCTCGCGTTGTCCGCGGCGATGAACCGGCCGCGCGACGCCGAGACACCGTTCGGCGTGTTCCGCATGTAGAAGGACATCTCGATGAGCAGGGTCCAGGACAACAATACGGGTACGTCTGAAGTCCGCGAGGCGCATCGTTTCGACGATCGGCGTCTCGAGGAATACATGCGCTCCCACGTAGAAGGTTTCGCCGGGCCACTCGAGGTCCGCGAGTTCAAGGGCGGTCAGTCGAATCCGACGTACGCGCTCAGCGCGGCCTCCGGCAAGTACGTGCTGCGGCGTAAGCCCCCGGGCAAGCTCCTGAAGTCGGCGCATGCCGTCGACCGGGAATTTCGCGTCATCAGTGCCCTGTACGGCGCGGGCTTTCCCGTGCCGAGACCGTTCGTGCTGTGCGACGATGCCGTGGTTATCGGCACGATGTTCTACATCATGGAGTTCGTCGATGGTCGCATCATCTGGGATCTCGACCTCCCTCAAAGCACGCCGGGTGAACGCGCCGCGATCTACGACAGCCTGAATGCGACGATCGCAGACCTGCACAACATCGACTACGAGGCGCTCGGTCTCGCCGACTACGGCAAACCCGGTAACTATTTTGCTCGCCAAATCTCGCGCTGGTCGCGTCAGTACCGCGCGTCCGAGATCCAGAGCATTCCCGAGATGGACAGGCTGATCGACTGGCTGCCCGGCAATGTGCCCGACGACGAATCGGCGAGCATCGTTCACGGCGATTACCGGCTCGACAACCTCGTACTGCATCCGACGGAGCCCCGGGTCATTGCCGTGCTCGACTGGGAACTGTCGACAATCGGGCATCCCCTTGGTGACTTCACTTACCACCTCATGGCCTGGAAAATGCCCAGGCTCGGTATCGGCGCGTCAGGGCTGCTCGACAAGGACCTCGAGGCGCTCGGCATTCCGGATGCGGATGCGTACACGAAGC
>JBFHXQ010000229.1:0-4901 GCA_041598895.1 Woeseiaceae bacterium
ATGCTGATCCTGTTCACCGTGCCGATGGCATTTACCGGCGTCGTGTTCGGCCTGTACGTCACCGGCTTCGCACTGAGCCTGTATACGATCTACGGCATCGTGGCACTGACGGGTATTGCCGTGAACGCCGCAATCGTGCTGATCGACGCGACGAATGCGCGCATGGCCGCCGGCATGCGGCCGCTGCATGCTGTCATGTACGCGGCCAGGCGGCGGGTCATCCCGATCATCATGACGTCGCTGACGACGATCGCCGGGCTGTTTTCGCTGGCGACGGGTCTCGGCGGCAAGTCAGCGATCTGGGGTCCGGTGGCAGCGAGCATGGTGTTCGGCCTGCTGGTCGGCACGACGCTGACGTTGTTCCTGATTCCGGTATTGTTCCGGGTGTTCATTCGGCTGCGTGACCATCGGGTACGAAATGCAGTCAAAAACCTGGTCGCGCAGCGCCCGCCCGAAAAAGCAGCCTGAAAAAAAACCCCGCCATGAGGCGGGGTTTCAGTTGCGCTGACGGAATTCCGTTTAGAAGCGATAGGTGATGCCGAATCGGAGCTCCCAAAGCGAGGCGTCGGCAGCACGGCTCTGCCCATCCGGCAGCAGGAATTCATTGAACAAATACTGTCCCTGAGAGTTGATGCCGGCGTCGTTGAAGAACGGCGGTCCCGTATTCGGGAATTCGACCACCGACTGGTAGCGCGGGAAGCTGGCTTCGTACAGGACGCCCCAGTCGTCGTTCAGCAGATTGCCGAAATTCTCGATGAAAATAAACGCCGCGAAGCGATGATCCGGCGAGAATCCGGGCAGCTCCTGTTCGATCTTGATGTCGAACTTCGTCCACCAGTTGCTCGTAAATGAATTGCGCGGCGCGATGCTGCCAGCGTATTTCGACAGGCCCGATGAGTCCAGATATGCGAAGAACGCATCCTGATCGAAATCCGGGCCGAACACGACGTTCGGGTCCGATGGTCCGGAGGGTACGTACAACAGGTGCCGATCATCGACGATGTCGCCGAACGTGAATCCGCCGTCCGCAAACGTGGCGCTGAACGGTCGACCGGCGTTTCTTGAGCCGTAAAGCGTGAATCGCGTCATCAGATCGCCAAAGAACGCCTTGCGGTAGTTCATGCGCAGGATGATCCTGTCCTTGAACTCGTAGTTCGAACGCGCCTGACCGGGATTATTCGGATCCGACACGGCGATGTTCGCGTAGTTGGAGAACGCGACGAAGCTCGTCATCGGGCTGACGTCCTCCGAATCCGTGTGCGTCCAGGCGAGCGTCCAGTCGAGACCCCAGTCGTGCTCCTTCGACAGTCCCACCGACCAGGTTCTTTGTTCGGAGTGTCCGTCCTTAACATTCGACAAGATGTAGTCCGCGGCGAACAGTCGCTGCCCGCAGCCAGGAGCGAGCGGATCCAGAACACCGTTCACAAAGCAGTCCGAATCGGCCCGATTGACGTTGCGATACAGCGGCCGACCGTCCGGCGCGTTACCAATCTGCTCGAGCGTCGCATCGACAATGATTGCGTCGTTGCGCCCGCTTGAAAGCTGATAATCGAGGGATGCCGTGTAGTTATTGCCGAGGAAGCCCGGCATATCGAAATGATAGGTTGCGCCGAGCGCGAACTTCCATGCCTTCGGAATCTTGAAATTCGGGTCGATCGCATTGACGCCGAAGTTGCCCGTGTTATTGGCAACATCATCGAACATATCCTGCGGCACGTTCCAGATCGGTCGACCGTCGCCCGTGTTCGCAATTGTAAACAGCGTGTTCCCGCCGATGCCGTCCGCGACCAGCGAGCCCACCGACAGATCGCGGTCGTCGGATTCGGCGGTGAGGATGCCGTTATTCGAATAGTTATTGGATAGCCACACGTTCGGGTTACCGCCGGAATACAGGCCCACACCGCCGCGAATTGTCAGGTCTTCCGTAGCCTCCCAGTTGAATCCGAGCCGCGGCTGCAGAAGGCCTTCGCCATCGAAATTATCGGCGTTCGAGAACCCGTTGCGTGCGATGAAGTTCTGATTCTCGACAGGCAGGTCATCACTCGTGTACCAGTCATAGCGCAGGCCTGCGACAACCGTCAGGTCACCGTCCAGCAGGCGCATTTCATCCTGAATGTACGCCGTATTGATTTCGTAGCCCCAGAATGCGCTGGCGTCCTCCGGGTTATTCGTCCCGGCCGCATTTTCGTACGTGATGTCGTCCGGATCGCCACTCTCGAACGCGTCGATGCAACCGTCGGGGTTGCTGGAGCTGCACAGCGCTTCGAACTCGAACTCACCCTCGGTCTCCTGAACGAACAGGTTGAATACCTCGAGCTCGTCGCGCTCGAGTCCCGCCGAGATGACGTGGTCACCGACGGTGTATTCGCCCGTCAGCTTGAAGCCCTGCGTTTCCCAGAACAGCTTGTTCGTGTGCCGCGAGTCATCAGCGCCGAGATACACGGTAGCGCGGGTCCCATTTGCGTAAGTACGGACCTGTACTTCGCCGAAGTCGTTGTCGCCGATATTGATCTGGCGATTGGCCAGGTCATTGCTCGATATCCGCAACTCCGTCGAGAAATTGTCTGACCAGTTCGAGAACAGCTGGGCCACGTTGGAAATCAGCTTAGCGCCCCGCTCGTAATAGTGCTTCGAGAACTCGAACTCGTTGTTGTCGCCATCGGATTCTGCGATGTTGAATCCGTCGTTATACATGTACGTGTACGCGAGCCTGTGGTCGTCGTTCAGGTTATAGTCGAGCTTGAGCAGAATTTTCTCATCGTCGACGGGCAGCGTGCGAACGACTTCGCCGGGATCATAGCCGTACACGCGATTTGCAATTTCCGCAATTCGAGTAAGCTGCGCCTGCGTTACGCCCTGGACAAACGTACCCGCAGCGGGTGCGTCCGAAGGTCCGCGCGCGAAGATTTCGGCACCGTCGAGCTTTTCGTACGCCGCAAAGAAGAACAGCTTGTCCCTGACGATGGGTCCTCCGAGGCTGAATCCATAACGCTTTTCATCCCAGCTGCCCAGGTCGACGGCCTCGCCTTCGAGCTCGTCGCCAATGAGGCTGTCGTCCGTGTAATCGACAAACACCGAGCCACTAAACTCATTCGTGCCGGACTTCGTGACCGCATTGATATTGCATGCCGTGAAGCCGCCGTACTGGACGTCAAACGGCGCCATTTCAACAGCAACCTGCTGGATCGCGTCGTAAGAGAACGGCATGCGCGCCGTCGGGTAGCCGTTGCTGTTGAGTCCGAACTGATCGTTCAGACGAACGCCGTCGACGGTCAGACTGTTGAAGCGATGATGGGCGCCGCCGCAGTGAATGGAGTCGCCGCGGTTGCCTGCCTCGTCGACGTGCATGCGCGGGTCGATGCGCACGACGTCGGTGATGTCGCGGTTGATGGACGGTGCTTCCTGCAGATCCTGCAGCGTGAACGTCGTCGACGGACCGAGAGCAACCTGGATGCCTTCGATCGCCTCTGCCGTGACGACGATCTCTTCGACCGTTTCGGAGCTCAGCGTCACGTTGAATGCGTAGGTGTCGCCCAGCGACACGTAGATATCGGTGATCGTCTGGTCAGCGTGCCCGGGCGCGCTGATCGACACGCTGTACGGGCCGCCGATTCTGAGTGCGCTGGCGGTGAACGTTCCGGACGTGTTCGTCGTCGTATTGCGGGCCGTGCCGGTGCGCGTATCCAGGATCCGCACCGACGCACCGACTGCCGGATCGCCCGAGGTGAGTCGTACGTTGCCGCGAATCGTCGACGTCTGCTCTTGTGCGTTTGACGCAACAGGCATGGCCGCGACGATCAGGGCCATCACGCCCGCCAGGACGACAGGCAGCAGCGACGGCAGACCGCGGAGTGGCAATCGATGATTATTTTTCATGGTGGGTCCTCACTGACCAATTCTGAATAATGTACAGACCAAACGAAAAACATGACGCTTGGATTGCGTCTGAAGCACAGCGTCGTCGGCCCGGGAAGTGTTGATGTCAGGTGCCTGCGACGCTCTGTGGTCTGGCAATCTAGCGCAGCGAAATTGCTTGTGCAATAAGGGCTTGGCAGAGAGCGAGGGACGCCGGAAGAGACTCACTATAAAGAGGGCGCCAGCCGCCGGTAGAAGCGGTATTACCTATCGGCTGCAATATCTTGTTTTTCAGCGGGTTCGATCGTGACGACCAGCGGCCAGTGATCGGATACGCCGCGACGCTCGGCGGCGCTGTAGCGCTCCGGGGTGCCTCTCTCGGTGACCTGCGCCCGTTGCCGGTTCGAGATCTGCGCCGAACCGGCGCGAATGCTCCATGTTGCACCGGCGCCACGCGCCGGCGCGTACAGGATCAGGTCCAGGAACGACAAGGTGTCGTCGCGGGCATAGTACTGCGTGCCCGGGCAGCCAACACACTCCTCGTGGACCGCGATCCAGTCCGGCCGCACGAAGCGATCAAGCAGGCGCTCGCGCGCGTCTTCGGCCGACGTCGTGTTGAAGTCGCCCGCAGCGAACACGTTGTGGTGCCGGGGGACGCGCCGCCTGAGCTCGGCAAGATGCTCGTAGGCATTGATGCGCATTTCCGTGGGGTGAAACGGCGCCGGGAAGTGGACCGAGAAGCCGGTCAGCAGGGCGCCATCCGGCAGTTCGAACGTTGCCTCGAGCACCCCGCGGGTATCGCCGGCGCGGTCCGCGTAGCGCTCTAACTCCAGCGGGTGCAGCGTCGCGGGAGCGGCAAGCGGCAGCCGCGACAGAAACGCGACATCGATGCCGCGGTTATCCGTTCCCTCGATCAGGATGCCGGGCAGGTAGTCGGCGTCGGGAAGATGCTCCGTGCGCAGGCGCTCGAGAATCGCAAGGTTTTCGACTTCCTGCAGCGCGACGATGTCAGGACCGCGACCGTCGTTGATCTGCTTTATCGCCTC
>JBFHXQ010000230.1:0-4879 GCA_041598895.1 Woeseiaceae bacterium
AATTCGTCCCGCGCAATCAAGCAATCCGAGGTCGACAACTGCGAAGCTAACGGCGTCACGGACATCGTGGAAGTCAAGATCGGCTATGACGGTATCGTCGTCGCCAACGCGCTTCGATCACGCCCCATGGAGCTGACACGCGCCGACCTGTTTCTTGCGCTTGCCAAGCGGGTTCCGGGAGCAGCCGATGCGGATCTTGTCGATAATCCGTATCGGACCTGGGCCGAGGTAAACCCGGACTTGCCGGCGGTACGCATCGAAATGCTGGGGCCGCCGCCAACGTCGGGCACCCGCGATGCATTCGTCGAGCTTGCGATGGAAGGCGGATGCCAGGCCATTCCCTGGATCAAGGCGCTGAAATCCACCGACGGCAGCCGCTACCGCGAAATCTGCCACACCATTCGTGAAGACGGTGCCTACGTGGAGGCCGGTGAGAACGATAACCTCATCGTTCAAAAGCTCGAAGCGAACCCGGACGCGTTCGGTATTTTTGGCTTCAATTTTCTCGATCAGAATTCCGAAAAAGTCAAGGGTGCCAAGGTTGACGGCGTGCTGCCGTCATTCGATGAAATTGCGGCGGGCACGTATCCTGTCTCCAGACCGCTGTTCTTCTACGTCAAAAAGGCGCATGTTGACGTGATACCGGGATTACGTCGCTTTTTGCGAGAATTCACCAGTGAGCGAGCATGGGGTGACGACGGATATCTATCCGAGCGCGGGCTGATTCCGATGCCGACAGAAGAGCGAGGCGAGGTAGCAGCCGCGGTACGGGATCTGACGCCGCTGTCGCTGGCAAGCGGACATTGACGGCAAACCTTAAGATGTGCGGCGGCCCAAGCGGGCCGGCGATTTCTTTTTATTGACTGACATGCAGTCGACAACCCTGATATTACTGCTGGCAGCCATGACGGCTGCTGCATACTTCCTCGGTCGCTGGCGGTCGCTTTCGCTTGCGCACGGGCAGCGACGCGTGCAGCTGCATTCGCTGCCCAGCTACTACGGCTATTTCACCGCCATATGGTGCGTGCTGCCCGCGCTGGCCGTCATGCTCATGTGGGCGCTGTTCGAGACTCGGGTCATCGTCGCGCTCGTCGTCAACGCGATGCCGGACACCGCCGCGGCCATGTCGCCCGGCGAGATCGATCTGCTGATCAACAATATTCAGAATCTGGTCGCCGGCGATGCCGTCAGCGTCGACGTCGACGCTGCCCTGCAGACCGCATCAGCGCATTACCGGGATCTGACCGCGGCGAGCCGACGCATTCTGGCGACGCTCGTGCTCGGCCTGGCCGGATTCGGCGGCGCGGCAGCCTGGCGACGCGTCCGTCCGGATTTCCGGGCACGTAATCGGGTGGAAACAGTCATGCTCGTCGCGCTGGTCGTGGCGTCCAGCATCGCGGTTTTTACGACGATCGGCATCGTACTGTCGGTGCTATTCGAAGCGCTGCGATTTTTTCAGCAGGTGCCACTTGCAGAATTCCTGTTCGGGCTGAACTGGAGCCCGCAGACAGCCATCCGGGCAGACCAGGTCGGTTCATCCGGGAGCTTCGGGGCTGTCCCGCTTTTCGCGGGAACGCTGCTGATAACCGCCATTGCAATGGTCGTCGCAGTGCCTGTCGGGCTCATGACGGCCATCTATCTCGCAGAATACGCGCCGCGTCGTCTGCGGACCGTGACCAAGCCGTTGCTGGAAATTCTGGCCGGCATCCCGACTGTTGTTTACGGATTTTTTGCGGCGCTCACGGTCGCGCCGTGGGTGCGTCGCGCCGGCGAGGCTGCTGGCCTCGATGTTGCGTCAGAAAGCGCCCTTGCCGCCGGACTCGTGATGGGCATCATGATCATTCCACTCGTCTCGTCCCTGTCTGACGACGCGATCACTGCAGTTCCGAGCGCGATGCGCGACGGGGCGCTTGGACTGGGATCGACGCGCTCCGAGATGATGCTGCGCGTCCTACTGCCTGCAGCCTTGCCGGGCATCGTCGGTGGCGTCCTTCTGGCGATTTCGCGGGCCATCGGCGAGACCATGATCGTGGTGATGGCAGCAGGACTGGCGGCCAACCTGACCGCGAATCCGTTCGAGGCTGTGACAACCGTGACCGTCCAGATCGTAACGCTACTCGTCGGTGATCAGGAATTCGATAGCGCCAAGACGCTGGCTGCGTTCGCGCTCGGCCTCATGCTTTTCGTCGTCACCCTGTGCCTGAATGTTATAGGTCTCGCTGTGGTCCGCAAGTATCGCGAGCAGTACGAATGACGAACAGCGACAGAACGACGCGCGACAAGGTTGAAGCCGGGCTGCGACGCCGCAATCGCCGGGAACGTCTGTTCCGTCGTGCCGGATTGGCTGCGACGACCGTCGGTGTCGTTTTTCTGGCCGTGTTCTTCGCCGACCTGTTCGTGAAAGGTGCGTCTGCTTTTGTGCAAACCTTTATCCAGCTCGACGTCCATTTCGACGAGCGGATGCTCAAACCCGACGGCGAGCTGGATCTCGAATACGCGGATTTCGATGGCCTCGTCCGAAACGCCCTGCGCATGCAGTTTCCGGGCGTCGACAGTCGCAGCGAGCGCCGCGCGCTGAACAAGCTCGTCAGCGTTGGCGCCGGCTATCAGCTTCGCGACATGATTGTTGCCGACGCCGGGCTTATAGGCCATACGGAGAGCGTATGGCTACCGGCAGCGGCAACCGTCGACATGCTGGTCAAAGGAAAAATCGATCCGAATATCGACGCGGCGCTGCGCCCCTTGTCGGACGCCCAGATTCGCTGGGTCGGCGCGCTGGAAGTCGACGGCCGTCTGCGCAAGCAGATCAACTGGGCGTTGTTCAACAACGGAGACTCGCGTGAACCGGAGCTCGCAGGGATCCGGGCGGCTATCATGGGCTCGTTTTATATGCTTATCGTGACCGTTGCCGTTGCGTTCCCGATCGGCGTGGCCGCGGCAATATATCTCGAAGAATTCGCGCCCCAGAATCGCTGGTCCGACCTGATCGAGGTCAACATCAACAACCTGGCGGCTGTGCCGTCCATCGTTTTCGGACTCCTGGGTCTCGCCGTGTTCATCAACTGGCTCGCCCTGCCGCGGTCGGCGCCGCTCGTCGGTGGCCTGGTGCTGTCGTTGCTGACATTACCGGTCATCATCATTGCGTCGCGTGCGGCCATCAAGGCTGTCCCACCGTCCATCCGGGAGGCGGCGCTCGGTCTCGGTGCGTCGAAGATGCAGATGGTTTCGCATCACGTGCTGCCGCTGGCGCTTCCTGGCATGTTGACCGGTACCATCATTGGTATGAGCCGGGCGCTGGGAGAATCAGCTCCGCTGCTGATGATCGGAATGGTCGCATTCATCGTCGACGTCCCCCAGGGGTTCACCGATCCCGCGACCGCATTACCGGTTCAGGTGTATTTGTGGGCGGACAGCCCGGAACGCGCATTCGCGGAGCGCACGTCGGCGGCCATCATAGTGCTTCTGGCATTTCTCCTGATCATGAATCTGGCTGCAGTAATCATTCGGAAACGCATGGAGCGGCGTTGGTAGCTCTGCATTGAGCAGACAGGAACGATGTATGACAATGCCGAACATGACTGAGACTGGCATATCCGGCGAAGACGCAAAAGCCGGACTCGATACGCAGAATCCGGCCGAGGCGGCCGCGGAGTCCCGTGACGAGGCGATGCCGGCGGTCGTCAATCAGGCCAGCAGCGCGCAGCATGAAACGGTTGGCGATGTACGCTGTGAGCTTCCTTTCATCGTTACCGAGCACCTTGACGTCTTCTACGGCGATAATCACGCGATCAAAGACGTGACGTTGGAGATCGGGAAGAGTGAGGTTATTGCGCTGATCGGCCCGTCGGGCTGCGGCAAATCGACGTATTTACGCTGCCTCAACCGCATGAACGACACGATCGCGTCCGCCCGGGTGACCGGCACGATCAAGTTGGACGGTCAGGATATTTACAGCAAGGATCTTGATCCGGTTATTCTTCGTGCCCGCGTCGGTATGGTCTTTCAAAAGCCGAATCCGTTTCCCAAGAGCATTTTTGACAACGTTGCGTACGGCCCGAGAATTCACGGACTTGCAGCCGATCGTGCCGAACTCGATGAGATCGTTTTCACCAGCCTCGAGCGGGCCGGCCTGCTGAAGGAAGTGAAAAACCGTCTCGATGAACCCGGCACGGGCCTTTCCGGCGGACAGCAGCAGCGCCTGTGCATTGCGCGCACGATCGCCGTGAATCCCGAAGTGATTCTGATGGACGAACCGTGTTCCGCTCTCGACCCGATTGCCACTGCGCGCATTGAGGATCTGATAGACGAGCTGTCCCGGGATTACGCAATTGTTATCGTGACACACTCGATGCAGCAGGCCGCGCGAGTGTCTGAGCGAGTTGCGTATTTTCACCTGGGACGGCTGATCGAAGTCGACGAGACCAACAAACTCTTTACGAACCCGCAGCACAAACTCACCGAGGACTACATTACCGGGCGCATCGGCTGATCCGCTGCCGACGGCCGCGGCGTTTGTCAGGCTCGCTACGGTACAGATTTACCCGAGATCGTCGACGTACTGAACCAGCGCGTCCCCGGACAGTCCGACGGCAACCGAGTCGGCGGTTTCGAATATCGGTCGCTTGATGAGCGTGGGATAGTCGACCATCGCGGCGATCGCCTTGGACTCGTTGATGTCTCGCCGGTCGACTTCGGGCAGCTTGCGCCAGGTGAGGCTGCGCTTGTTGAGCAGTGCCTCCCAGCCCACTCGGTCGGCCCAACGCTTGAGCGTGTCTAGGTCGAGGCCGTCGGCCCGAACATCGTGGAACGCATGCGGTACGTCTCGCTCGTCGAGAAAATTCAGTGTCTCGCGGCAGGCGTCGCAGCTCTTGAGTCCGTA
>JBFHXQ010000231.1:0-4873 GCA_041598895.1 Woeseiaceae bacterium
CGACATCGATACCTCGAAGCCCAGCGGCGTCGAGGCGACGCGCCCGGCCTCGCCCGCGGCGCGTGCTTCCGCGAAGGAAATCGGCGTTCCTGCAAAAAACCCGGCTGCGGCATCCGGGCTCAGGGTCACCGACATCTCAATATCGGGAAAATAGTCGGCAGGGTGACCGCCGATGTCCACCCAGGTCATGGACGGCCGGCTTCCGGCTTCTGCCCGGATCCGCTCCCACGGATAGGTCTGTTCCTGGTACTCGGACCGCAAGCCGATGACGCCAACCACCCCCCGACGGGTCGCTTCTTCGGCCTTGGTCCGCGACGATGCGTAATACGCGCGTTCGTTGTGCGGAAATATCGCCGGCGACTTGCCGAGTATGGCGATGATTTTGCCGTCGACGTCGATGCCCTCGAAGTCTGAGTAGCCGAGTTCCGGTGCGTGCACGCCGAATCCTGCGAATACCACTTCGGCACGCACGGAATTCGTTTCGCGCACCTTGTCGCCACCGGCAACGAAATCGTCGGGGTAGGACAACTCGACGTCACTGCCGTCGCGATGTGCGATCAGCGCAATGCTGTCCTCGTCGGGGCGGTAGGAAATCAGCGGCACCGGCTGATACCAGCCGTCTTCACCGCCGGGATCCAGGCCCATGTCGCGGAAGCGGTCCGCGACATAGCGAGCGGCCGCATCGTAACCCGGCTGGCCCGTCATCCTGCCTTCCAGCGCGTCATCGGCGAGGTAGGCAAGGTGTGCCTCGATGCCCGCTTTGCCGATGGACTCGAGCGCCGCATCCAGTTTGCCGGGAGCCTCCGTTTCGCGCCCCTGACACGCACCGAGAAGCAGCGCGGCGCAGGCGATAGGCGTGCAGCCGCGAACAAACGCGTTCTTCCCGAGTTTGATCAAAACGCCGATGCGCGCACCCCGCATCAGCCTTCGGCCTGGTGCTCTGCGCTGCGGTTCTGGTACACGCTGCTGATCTCGAGCATTTTGGATTCGATCCAGTCCTGGACGATCAGGTTGGTTTCACGAGGCGGCCGGTCGCCGGGATCAATGGGCGGCCCGATGCAAAAGCGAACCGTGCCCGGGCGCTTGTGCCAGCCGCGACGTGGCCAGAAGTCACCCGCGTTCTGCGCGACCGGCACGATCGGACAGCCGGCTTCCTTCGCCAACGCGGCGCCGCTGACACCGTAGCGCTGGGTTTCGCCCGGCGGCATGCGCGTACCTTCGGGAAAAACCGTAACCCACAGCCCCTCTTTCAGTCGCTCCTTGCCCTGCTCGATGACCTGCTTAACGGCAATCCGGCCTGCGCCGCGATTGATCGATATCGGACGCAAAACGAGCGCGATCGCCCAGCCGAAAAAGGGAATCCATAAAAGCTCCCGCTTGATAACCCAGGTCGTGCGCGGGAAGACGACGACCTGTACCAGCGTTTCCAGCACGGTCGTATGCTTGATCATGATGACGCTCGGTTCGTCCGGCAGGTTTTCCTTGCCTTCGACGATGACCTTGAGGCCACAGAAAAATCCCGCCGACCAGACGGCGAGCCGGCACCAGCCGACCGTCATCGCCCAGTGCCAGCGCGACGGTGCCCAGAACATCAGTATCACGGCACCTCCCGCAGCGAGCGCGGTCGTGAACAGGAACGTCGTGTACAACAAGGAGCGCAGCGTGAGCATCGTTGCGTGTCCTGCCGTGAGGTCAGGCGACGGACAGACGCGAGATGTCGGCGACGTCGAGAAACAGCGCTCGCAGCTCGCCGAGCAGCGCCAGCCGATTGGTTCGGATGGCCTCATCGTCGACCATGACCATGACATCGTCGAAAAACCGGTCGACCGGTTCGCGCAGCGTTGCGAGAAGGGTCAGCACGGCTGCGTAGTCGTGTTGTTCGAGCAGAGGCGCAACCGTCTTGCGGGCGCCCTGCAGCGCCTCCCAAAGCGCTGCTTCCGCCGGCTCCTCGAGCAGGCGCATATCGAGTTTCGGTAAATCGGGATCACCCGCCTGGCGCAGAATGTTCCTGATCCGCTTGTTGGCGGCCGCAAGACTTTCGGCGCCCTCGAGCGCGAGGAAGGCCTGTACGGCCAGAAGACGTGCGCGAAAATCCACGAGGGAGGCGGGCTTTCGAACCATGACGGCATCGAAGGTTTCGGTCTCGAGCCCGGGATCCGAGTCCAGGAAATAGCGCCGCAGGCGATCGGTGACGAAATCGTACAGCTCCGGAACCTCGGTTTTCTGCGCCGGCTGGACGCGCAGTGCCTCGCCCAGGAGCGCCGTCAGGTCGAGGTCGAGATCGCATTCGATCAAAATTCGAACGGCACCCAGCGCCGCCCTGCGCAGCGCAAACGGATCGCGATTACCGGTGGGTTTTTTGCCGATCGCGAACACGCCGGCAATCGTGTCGAGCTTGTCCGCAAGCGCCAGGATGCGGCCTGCTGTCGTCGCCGGAAGCCCGTCGCCGGCGAATCGTGGCAGGTATTGCTCGCCGATAGCAGCGCAGACGTCCGGCGGCTCGCCGTCGGCTTCGGCATAGTAACGACCCATCGTGCCCTGCAGCTCGGGGAACTCGCCGACCATGCCGGTCAACAGATCGCATTTTGACAGGATCGCGGCGCGCTCGGCGGGCGCCGGATCCGCATCGAGCGTTTTGGCGATAAAGCCGGCTATCGAGGCGATGCGCGCGCTTCGGTCATACAGGCTGCCCAGCCCACGCTGGTAGACGACCTCGCGCAGCGCGGTCTCACGACCGGCAAGCGGCTTACGCTGATCGCTCTCCCAGAAAAACGCGGCGTCGGCGAGCCGAGGCCGTATGACCCGTTCGTTGCCGTCGCGCACTGCATCGGGATCGCGACTGTCGAGGTTCGCAACGGTAATGAAAAGCGGCAGCAGCGAGCCGTCGTCCCCGGCAACCGGGAAATACCGCTGGTGCCCGGTCAATGTCGACACGATGACCTCTCGCGGCAGGCGCAGGAAATCCTCGTCGAATCCACCGGTCAGGGGCACGGGCCATTCGACGAGCGCGGCGACTTCGTCGTACAGCGATTCGCCGTCGACGACCTGGCCGCCGGCGCGCACGGCTTCAGCCTCGACGCCTTCCTCGATCAGCGCACGGCGACGGTCGAAGTCGGCAATAACCCGGCCGCGCGATTCGAGAGTGGTTACATAGTCAGCCGGTGTCGCAATCTCGAGTGGCTCGTCAGAGTGAAACCGGTGTCCGCGCGTGCACCTCCCGGCGGTCACGCCGAGGATCGAACCTTCAACCAGGTCGCCGCCGTACAGCATGACGACCCAGTGCACGGGACGGACGAATTCGGCATCGCCGTCGCCCCAACGCATGCGTCGCGGAATCGGCAATGACTGAAGCGCCCGGTCAATCAGTCCGGGCATTAGCGTCACCGTATCCTGACCGGGCTCTGCACGCTCGTACACGAGCCATTCGCCCTTTCCAGTGGCAGATCGCTCGAGTTCGGAAACCTCGACGCCACATTTCTTGGCGAACGACGTTGCCGCGGATGTCGGCTGCCCGTCGCTGTCGAAAGCAACCGATACCGGCGGGCCCTTCAGCGACACGTTTCGGTCCGGCTGACGTCCGGCGAGGTCATCGACGATGACGGCCAGGCGCCTCGGGCTGGCATAGCCCTCTACGTCACCATGGTCCAGATGGGCGTCGTCCAGCGCCGTTGCCAGGTTCGTCGTGAATGCGTCCATGAGCGAACGCAGCGCCTTCGGTGGCAGCTCCTCGGTGCCGATTTCGACGAGAAAACGGTCGCTGTCGGTCATGATGCCTGCCGTTTCTTCGCGACGGATTCGAGCATCGGAAAGCCCAGGGATTCGCGGCTCGCGTAATAGGCTTCCGCAACCGCTCTCGCGAGTGTCCGGACGCGCAGGATGAAGCGCTGGCGCTCGCTGACGGAAATCGCCTGCCGGGCATCCAGCAGATTGAACACGTGTGAGGCCGTCAGCATCTGCTCGTAAGCGGGCAGCGCAAGGCCGAGCTCGATGAGACGCTGGCACTCGAGCTCCGCATGATCGAAAGTGATAAACAGTGCCTCGATGTCCGCTTCCTCGAAATTGTATTTCGACTGCTCGACTTCGTTTTGGTGGTAGACATCGCCGTACGAGATACGCCCCAGCGGACCGTCAGTCCAGACGATGTCGAAAATGCTCTCGACGTCCTGCAAATACATTGCGAGCCGCTCGAGCCCGTAGGTGATTTCACCGGTGACCGGCCGGCATTCGAGACCGCCGACCTGCTGAAAATACGTGAACTGCGTGATCTCCATGCCGTTCAGCCAGACCTCCCAGCCCAGACCCCAGGCACCGAGCGTGGGCGACTCCCAGTTGTCCTCGACGAAACGAATGTCGTGCACGAGCGGGTCGATGCCGATAGTTCTCAAGGAGTCCAGGTACAGCTCCTGAAAGTCGGGCGGCGACGGCTTGATCACTACCTGGTATTGGTAGTAGTGCTGCAGGCGGAACGGATTATCGCCGTAGCGGCCATCGGTCGGGCGCCGTGACGGCTGCACGTAGGCGGCGCTCCACGGCTCGGGGCCGACCGCACGCAGGAACGTCGCCGGATGGAAAGTACCCGCGCCCATTTCCTTGTCGTAGGGCTGCATGACCACGCAGCCGCGCTCCGCCCAGTACTGCTGCAGCCTGAGAATCAGGTCCTGAAAGCTGAATTCGACGGGCGGTCGTGCCTTGCTCATCGCGGATCCGCCGGGTGTGAAAGCCGCGCAGTATAAAGGTTTTGCGTGTACCGGGCAGCCGTGCTCACCGCCTCCTGTGGAAACACCGCATTGACGCCGTTCTGGTCGCACGGCCGGCGGGCCGGTGCTCGTCCCTGCAATGGCTCGCTTCGCTGCGCTTTATTTGCAGGGACGAG
>JBFHXQ010000232.1:0-4823 GCA_041598895.1 Woeseiaceae bacterium
GCGCGGAGAACGCGTGCGCTATGCGCGCACCAAGCGGCGCAAACAGCACCGTCGTGGGTGCGATGAAGGCAAACCCGAGCAGGCTCACATAGCCGAGATTACCCGCGGGCAAGCGCGCATCACCGATGCCGGTCACCATGAAGCCGACGGTACCCGGCAGACTGATGACGAGGCCGAGCAGCGCAGCCGTTCCGACAGCACGATGAATCTGCTCGTTGAAAAGGCGCAGCGTCATGACCGACAGCACGCCACCGCCGATACCCATCATGCTCGAGATCACACCAATCGAGACCGGAATGGGAATGATCCAGGGTGTTCTCGGTACACTATCGGTAAGCTGTTTGGTCCCTGGAAAAAACACCATTCTCACCGCTACGAATAGCGACACCGTCGCAAACACGACCGCGAGCGCACGGCTGTCGAGGGCCGACGCCGTCCACGCGCCGAGCAGCGCACCGATGAGCACGTACGCGGCCCAGCGGCGTACGATATCGAGGTCGACGGCCCCGCGCCGGTAATGCGCACGCGCCGATGAAATCGAAGTTGGAATGATCGTCGCCAATGACGTCGCGACCGCTACGTGCATGCGAATCGCGGGGTCCACGCCTAGGTAGCCGAGCACCGCCTCGAGCATCGGAACGATGACGATGCCGCCACCGATTCCGAACAAGCCGGCCAGCACGCCGGCAATGCAGCCGGTCGCCAGCATCGCGGCGCCGAGAAGGACCCAGTCCGGCACTCGCTGAGCGTCCGCTCAGACGCCCAGCAGTTTCGCGTGATGCCGGAGGTGATCTTCGATAAACGTCGAGATGAAATAGTAGCCGTGGTCGTAGCCGTCGTGGCGTCGTACCTCGATCGGCAGCCCGCTTTCGGCGCAGGCGGCTTCGAGCAGCTCGGGTTTGAGCTGTTCCTCGAGAAACACATCCGCCATTCCCTGGTCGACGAGAATCTTGCCGTGCGCGTCGCCGTTCGCGAAGGTGCGCGCCACTTCGGCGGCGTCGTGCTGCTGCCAGGACGCCCGGTCGGGGCCGAGATAATACCCAAGTGCCTTTTGTCCCCACGGACTGTGAAGCGTGGTGCAGATTGGCGCAAACGCCGAGAGCGATTTGTACACGTCGGAATTGCGCAAACCGATCGTCAGTGCCCCGTGTCCGCCCATCGAGTGTCCCGTCAGCCCCTGACGCTCCGGATCACCCGGGAAATGCCCGAACACGATGCGCGGCAGTTCCGCCGTAATGTAATCGTACATTTGGTAATGGCGCGACCATGGCGACTCGGTTGCATTGACGTAAAAACCGGCTCCGAGGCCGAAATCGTAGTCTCCATCCGGATCGTCCGGCACGCCCTCGCCACGTGGGCTCGTGTCGGGCGATACGAGCATCAATCCAAGTTCCGCCGCGACGCGCTGGGCGCCGCTTTTGACCATGAAATTCTCTTCGGTGCAGGTAAGCCCGGACAAAAACGTCAGCACCGGAAGTTTTCCGGACGTTACCTGTGGCGGCACGAATACGGAAAACTGCATGTCGCAGTCATTCACCTCTGAATGGTGACGATAAAAGCCGATCTGGCCGCCGAAGCAGTTCGTTTTACTCAGCGTCTCGATGTCCACCATGCGCTTAATCTCCCAAGTGCGCGAGTCGCGATCTCCCAACGACCGCGTTGGTTTGCGGTCGCGCCGATCAGCCAGCGCGGAGTTTCTGAAACACGAGCGTCGCGTTCGTGCCGCCGAAGCCGAAGCTGTTCGTCATCGCAGTGTACAACCCCGCATTGTCGACACATTGCGTAACGATCGGCATGCCTTCGAGCGCGGGATCCGGCTCATTGATATTGATCGATGGCGCAATGAAATCGTGCTCGAGCATGAGCAGGCAGTGAATTGCTTCCTGGGCGCCCGTTGCACCCAGTGAGTGACCGCACATGGACTTCGACGACGAAAATCGCGGCACGTCGTTGCCGAACACTTCCCGCATCGCCTCGAGCTCCTTTACATCACCGACCGGCGTGCTCGTGCCGTGCGTATTGACGTAGTCGACACGGCCGTCGACTGTCGCCGTCGCCATCTGCATGCAGCGCACGGCGCCTTCGCCTGATGGCGCAACCATATCGAATCCGTCCGAGGTTGCGCCATAGCCGACGAGCTCGGCATAGATTTTCGCGCCGCGGGCCTTCGCGTGCTCGTATTCCTCCAGCACTACCATCGCACCCCCGGATGAACTCACGAAGCCGTCCCGCGTCGCATCGTAGGGTCGCGAGGCCGTTTCCGGCGCATCGTTGTAGCGCGTCGACAGTGCCCCCATCGCATCGAACAGCGCGGTCAGGGTCCAGTCCTCTTCCTCGCCGCCGCCGGCGAAAATAATGTCCTGCTTGTCGAACTGGATCTGTTCGGCGGCAGCGCCGATGCAGTGCGCACTCGTTGCACACGCGGACGTGATCGAATAGTTCAGTCCCTTGATCTTGAAGGGCGTCGCCAGGCAGGCCGACACGGCACTGCTCATGGTCCGGGTCACCATGTAGGGACCCATTTTCTTCACGCCGCGCGCGCGCGCCACATCGGCCGCTTGTACGATATTACTGCTCGAGCAACCGCCCGACGAAGCGATCAGCCCGGTGCGCACGTTCGAGACGTCGTGGTCCTCGAGGCCCGCGTCGGCAATCGCCTGCTGCATCGAAATGTACGCATACGCCGCCGAATCGCCCATGAAGCGTCGCACCTTACGGTCGATGTGTTCCGCGATGTCGATATGACAACTTCCGGAGATCTGGCTCTTGAGTCCCATCTCGCGGAATTTTTCGTTGGCGACAATACCCGGGCGGCCGTTCCGGAGCGCCTCCGTTACTTCCGCCGCTGAATTGCCGATGCACGACACGACACCAAGGCCCGTGACAACTACACGACGCATGAATGACCTCGAGTTCTAAAAATTTTCAGTCGATGTAAACAGGCCGACCCGGAGCTCCTCTGCCGCGTAGATCTCCCGGCCGTCGACCGACATCGTACCATCGGCGATCGCCATGTTCAGCTTGCGCGAAATGACGCGCTTGATATCGAGCTGATAGCTAACGAGTTTTGCGTGCGGCAGAACCTGGCCCGTGAACTTGACCTTGCCGGCACCCAGCGCACGGCCCCGGCCCGGCAGGCCCGACCAGACGAGGAAAAATCCTACGAGCTGCCACAGCGCATCCAGCCCGAGACAGCCTGGCATGACCGGATCACTCTCGAAGTGGCAGTCGAAAAACCACAAACTCGGTTTGATGTCGAGCTCGGCCCGGACCTCACCCTTACCGTACTTCCCACCTTCCGCAGCAATGTGCGTCACGCGGTCCGTCATGAGCATAGGTGGCAGCGGCAGACGGCCGTTCGTCGGGCCGAACAGTCCGCCATGGGCACACAGCAGCAGCTCCTCGTACGTGTAGGCATTTTTCCGCGGCGGCAGCTCGGTTGCGGCCTCGGATTCGATGGTACTCATAGCGTTCCGGGAAAGTTGTGGGCCATTCGCCTGCGCGACCGCATACGTCGATCGCATAGTTTAGCCTTTTGAATCGCGCCAGGCTTTTGAAATCGCGCCATTTAAATCTTGTCGTAATCGAGCGTGACCGTGTCGCTGACGGGGCGCGACTGACAGGCGAGCACAAATCCCTGCTCGACTTCCCAGTCTTCGAGACCGAAATTCGTGGCCATGTCGACGCTCCCGTCGCGAACGTGCGTACGACAGGTCGCGCAGACTCCGCCCTTGCAGGAATACGGCAGCTCGATGCCGTTTTCACCGGCAGCGTCGACAATATTATCGTCGTCTCTGTGCATCTCGAACGACTGTTTGTGGCCGTCCATGATCACCGTAATCATCGCGTGATCGGCTGCCTTGGTCCTTTCAGCGCTTATCAGCGCACTTTTTCGCGGCACACCGAAACGCTCCGAATGGATGTTCGCCTCATCCATTCCGAGTTCGATCAGAGCTTCCGTAACGTCCCTGATCATGGTATCGGGTCCGCACACAAAGGCGTCGCTAACGCTCAAGCCTCTGCCGAAATGGCGATACAGCTCGAGAACCTTGTCCCGGTCGAGACGACCGGCCATCGGTTCGAACTCCTGCTCTTCGCGGCTGAATACGAAATTCAGCTGCACGCGTTCGGGATACTGGTTCTTGAGCGCATACAGATCGTCGATGAACATTGTCGTCGATTGCCGCCGGTTCCCGTAGAAAAGGATGAAACGGCTTCCGGCTTCTATCGCCAGAATCGAGCGCATGATCGACAGGATCGGCGTGATGCCGCTCCCCGCGGCGAAGCCGACGTAATCCGTCGCTCTGTGGGGGTCCGGATCGATGCAAAAACGCCCGGTTGGCGGCATTGCCGCCAGCGTATCGCCCGGCCGGAGCTCGTTCGCAGCGAATTCCGAGAAGCGGCCGCCGGGCTGGACACGCACGCCGATTTCGAGCGGCAGCTGCCCTGGCGACGTGCAGATACTGTATGTCCGCCTTAGTTTTTTGCCGTCAAGTTCGATCTCGAAGGGAATGTGCTGACCTGGCAAAAACCGGTATTCGTGCGCGAATTCTGTGGGTGCGGACAGTGCGATGCGCACCGAGTCGCGGGTCTCGGGTTCGATACGCTCGACGGTGAGCGGATGAAATTGTTTCATGATTATTGAGGCTCGATACGCCCTTTAACGTCAATCGCGGCCTGATGCCGCTCCTACGAGTGATTTCCGGGAACCCGGCCCTGCGTCATATGCATTTGAAATACTCGAATGGTTCCAGGCACGCGTTGCACCGGTAAGAGGCCTTGCACGGCGTGGACCCGTACTCACTGATTCGGGCGGTGTCGAC
>JBFHXQ010000233.1:0-4814 GCA_041598895.1 Woeseiaceae bacterium
GTCGTAATAGACCAGAGAGAAATAGGCAAAGGTAAACGTCCAGATGACGTCGCGGAGACCGAAGGCCAGCGTAAACGCACGCGCGCGTTCGCGCTCGGCGGCGCTCGATCCGGTCATCCAGGTGTGCAAGGCGGCGATGAAGCCCCAGGTGAGGGCAATACAGATCACGACGTAGAACGGCGTGTTGAACTGTTCGCGAACATCGTCGGGCAGGAACATGATGAAAACGGCGACGCCGAGACCGCCGAATAAGATCAAGCGACTGATAAGTGGACGCCTGAGAGGTCTTGCCAGTGGCGAGCTCAGCGTCATGCCGACGAACGGCAGGTACACGGCGACCAGGGCCCAGTCGGAGACCTGATGCATTACGCCGGGAACGCCGGGCAGTCCGACGGCCTCCAGCATCGGATTCAGGTGCAGCAGATTGTTGTAACTCGTGATGACGGCGAGGCCATCGACGAACAGCATCGCGACCAGGAAGCGTGCGCCGCGGGTCGGCGGGGCGACGACGAGCACGTACAGGGCAAACCCCCACGCTACGATCCCTGCGGGAATGCCGAGCCAGTCAATGATCATCTGGTGTCGCCGCCGTAACTTCGCCGAACGAACGCCAATTCTATAACGATCGCAGCGGACGGCGGCAGGCAGGGCCCTGGCAGGCCTGGTGCCACGATAAAGTTGCCGGCTCGCCGGGCTGTCGATTGTTCGCTAAAGTACTGAAAGATTCACGACCAGGTTGGGAAGACGATGACGCGACTCTTTACTCTTATTATTGCCGTGCTTGCACTCACCGCCGCGCAGGCACAATCCGAACTGCCGTTCGACGTCACGGAGATCACACGCTTCGACGAGCCCTGGGCAATGGCGTTTCTGCCCGACCGACGAATCCTGGTGACGGAGAAGAAGGGCCTGCTGCGGGTGGTCGGCGAGGATGGCCAGTCCTTCGGCGCGGTGCGCGGTGTTCCGGACGTCGACTACTTCGGGCAGGGCGGCCTCGGCGATGTCGTGTTACACCCGGAGTTCGAAGACAACAGGCTCGTCTACCTGAGCTATGCCGAAGGCGGTGTCGGCGGCACGCGCGGTGCAGCGGTTGCCCGCGGCGTGCTGACGCTGACCGGGCGTGGCGGAACGTTATCCGACGTCGAGGTCATCTGGCGGCAATATCCGAAGCTGGTCGGCTTCGGGCACTACGGCCATCGCATTGCGTTCGACGACGACGGCTACCTGTGGATCTCGTCGGGCGACCGGCAGAAGTTCACGCCGTCGCAGGACATGCAGAGCAACGTCGGCAAGATCGTGCGCCTGCACGATGACGGTTCGATCCCCGAGGACAACCCGTTCGTCGACTATTACAGCGTCGACGCGTTCGTCGATGACGAGGGCGTCTATCCGGAGATCTGGTCGCTGGGTCATCGCAACCCGCTCGGCATGGCGTTCGATCTCGACGGCCGCCTATGGGTGATCGAAATGGGGCCGCGCGGTGGCGACGAGCTGAACCATATCGTGCGTGGCGGTAACTACGGCTACCCGACGGTATCAAACGGCGAGCACTACGACGGCCGCCCCATCCCGAACCACGACACGCGTCCGGAATTCAATGCGCCGGCCATCTGGTGGACGCCGGTCATCTCGCCCGGGCACCTGATGACCTACAGCGGTGCGGCGTTCCCGGAATGGCGCGGCAACCTGTTCGCAGCGGGGCTGTCGTCGCAGGCGATCATTCGAATCGAGGTCGACGGGGACTCGGCAACCGAAGCCGAGCGCTTCCCGATGGGCGCGCGAATTCGCAGCGTCGTCCAGGGACCGGATGGCAATCTGTGGGTGCTCGAGGACGAACGTCGCGAGAGTCAGGGTCGGCTGCTGAAGCTGACGCCGAAAAACTGACGACGGCAGCCCTCGGACGAGTCCTCCAACGCGATCCGCACGGCACGATCCACAGCCAAAATGAAAGGTGTCAGTCTTATTTTCGAGCTGTATCTCGAGGAGTGTGGACGCTCCCTAATTGAAAAATAGATCAGACACGTTTTTTTCAACATGCGGAGGACAGGCCTGCGCCGCGATGCGGCACCGAGGACGAGGCTGCCTGGTTCTGGTGCTTCTGCGCGTAGAACGGAATTGAGAGCGACGACGAATCTACGCCGACAATCCCCTTTCCGCGGTGGCATATCAGGTATCCGCGCCTGTCCGCCATCGGCTTCATTGACCCATAAGCATTGCAACAATATCGTGGTCATATGACTAACCCTGATATGAGGATGTATGCGCAGGTGAGACCATAAAGGTGGCAAGCACTTGAAACATTGCCGATGTCGGGAAAGCGCGGATTGCACCAGCCAGCTAGTTCGACAGCGCAGTTATCTGGTCCAAAATGAAGGCAGTAATCACAGCGCTAAAAAACCGTAAGATCGTTCAGTGGACGATTGCCTATTCGGCCGGCGCCTGGGCTTTGCTTCAGGTATACGACCTTGTAGCCGCCCAGTTCTCTTGGCCGGTATGGACGCGACAGGCCGCAACGGTCCTTGTACTTTTCGGTCTGCTGATCACGATAGTAATCGCCTGGTATCACGGCGAGAAAGGGCGGCAACAGGTCGGCGCGATCGAAGTCGTGTTGTTGCTCGTGCTGCTGGTTGTCGGCGGTCAGAGTGTTTTGCTGTTACGGGAAAGAAGCATCAGCGCGCCTGATGCGACAGCTGTCACGTCGAGCGAATTCCGCAGCATGCCGTTGGCGGAAAATTCTGTCGCAGTGCTCCCATGCGTCAATCTGAGTGCTGACGAAAGCCACTCGTATTTTGCCGATGCACTGGCAGCGGAACTCATTACCCGGCTGTCTGCGATCGACGGCTTGCGGATTCCGTCACACACGTCCTCATTCGCTTTCAAGAACAACAGCATCGCATTAGAAGCCATTGCGGCATCGCTGCACGTGCGTCACGTGCTGGAGTGCGACGTATCGGGCGATCAATCTCGCGTGAAGATCAATACCCGCCTTGTCGATGCGCAGACCGGCTATGCGTTATGGACGGACTCCTACAGCCGCAGCCGCGACAATCTGTTCGATGTGCAGCAGGAGGTGGCGCTGGCAATTGTAGAAAAGCTCGATATAACTCTGGATAACAATGAACGTGTGCTGGTTAATCGTCAATGGACCAAAAACAGAGAGGCCTATGACGAGTTCCTTCGTGGCATAAGGTTTCAGATAAGCGCGCCGACACCGGAAAACGTCGCAAGGGCACGGCAACATCTGGAGCGCGCGGTGGAGCTCGATCCTGAATTCGGCAGAGCGTATGCCCGACTGGCGTTGCATTGGATCGTTGTCGGCAACTTCAATCTGGAAGCGCCGCCTGAAGCCTACGCTGAAGCGGAGCGCCTGGCATTGCACGCGATCGATCTGGATGAAGATCTGTTCGAGGCGTATTGGTCGCTCGGCTGGGCAAAATTCGCGGGCAAGTACGACTGGCAGGGAGCTGCGGAAGATTTTCGACGCGTCATCGACCTGGCGCCGGGCGAATGGGGCGGCTACCACAGCCTCGGCTTTGTCCAGGGCGTGCTCGGCAACATCTCCGAAGCAATACAGGCGGCACGAATCGCTATTGATCTGGACCCGCTGGCACATTGGCCGCGAACCGGTCTCGAAGTCCTGTATGTGCGCCAGCGCGATTACGAAGCGGCGGCCAGGGTCGTCGCCGACGGCGCCGAAATTCAGGGCTGGTATCCCGAATCGCACCTGCGAACCGCGTATTTGCTGGCCATGGCTGGCCAACAGCAGGCAGCCCGAGAGCGACTTGCGATCGTCGCCGCACAGTCGCCGGAAGGTCCCGATGCGCAGCTGATGATGGCGATGACGCTCGCCGCATTGGGTGATGATCAGAAGGCGTTGACGATTGCCGAAGCAGTCGAAAAGAAATGGGTGCATCCGGGCAGTTACAAATTCGCTGGCGCGCTGGCCACAATCTATTCGCAACTCGGAGATTCGGATCGCGCGATGCGCTGGCTGCAAAGAGGTCGGGAAAACCGGGATCTGATAATTCTGTTTCTCGATCTCGAGGCCTTCGATGGTCTGCGCGGCGATCCTCGGTTCATCAAGTTAGTCAGGGCTCTCGGGCTACCCGAGCAGGTTTACCTCGACCCAGATGGGCAGGCACATAGATAAGGACCCCCACGAGCAGTGACCCTGACCGCCCAGTGACGCTTAAGCGTTCAATACCGGAGATCAGAGCCCGATCGGGTGGGCGAGCGGTGGGTCCTGGGATCCCGGAGCCCCAACGCACGTTTCTGGCGCAGCCGCTAGACGGCGAGGTCCGTGAGTGGACCTTAAAGCAGGCGCACGGTGACGCGGCGCAGTGTGCGCCAATGTCGCTGCAATTCGAGTTCTGAGCCCGGGTTGCGGCTGTTGCACCGTCGGTGGCAAGCATGGCGGTGCCCGTTAGTGAGTTGAATTGTAGTCTCGAGGCGACGCTGCCCGAGATAAATGGCGAACCGGAACCGCATGAATTTCATGCAGCGCCGTATGTCATCGACGATCCACGGACGATCAAAAACTAGTTGGTGCCACCGTCGATACAAAAGGTGCTTCGAAAAAGCTACCAGGCTAATTGTTGCCGGTTATCCATCAGAGACCACTCATCTCGAAAACAGTCGTCTCGATCATTGATTAAGTTAAGTAGGAACTCGATCGACATTTCGAGTGCGTTCGCGCAATATGGTTTTGCATAAACATATACGACACCTTTGTTCCGCTTGATTTTTTAAAGTCCATTTAAATGCTCAGTTGACAGGAAGCGAGTGTGTCGAATTTCGCCTAGTAGCTGCAAGAA
>JBFHXQ010000234.1:0-4813 GCA_041598895.1 Woeseiaceae bacterium
GACCGCGGGTCTTGCGAGGCTTGCCGTCCTCGTCGAGCTCGACAAACTCGTCCTCGCCGAGTGCGACCTCGGGCAACGAGGCCTTGCCGTCGAGTACGGCATCCGCGATCAGCCCGGCATACAGATCGATGGCCCGCATCGCATCGTCATTGCCCGGAATCACATAATCCACGCCATCCGGTGAGCAATTCGTGTCTACAACGGCGACGACGGGCACACCGAGCTTTTGCGCCTCGCGCACTGCAATGTCCTCATGATCGACATCGATAACGAACAGGACGTCGGGCAATGACGTCATTTCTTTGATGCCGCCCAGGCTGCGCTCGAGCTTGTCACGCTCGCGATTGAGGCCCAGCACCTCTTTCTTCGTCAACCGGTCGAAGGTGCCATCCTCGGCCATTTCTTCGAGCGACATCAGACGCTTGACCGACTGGCGAATCGTCTTGTAATTCGTAAGCATGTCGCCCAGCCAGCGCTGACTGACGTACGGCATCTCGCAATGCGTCGCGTGCTTTTGGATCGCCTCGCGGGCCGCGCGCTTGGTGCCCACGAACAGCACCTTCCCGCCATCGGCAACCGTCGCCTTCACGAATGCGCGCGCCTCGCGCACCATCGGCAGGCTCTTTTCGAGGTTGATGATGTGGATCTTGTTGCGTTCGCCGAAGATGTACGGGGCCATCTTCGGGTTCCAGAATCGGGTCTGATGCCCGAAATGCACGCCAGCCTCTAGCATCTGGCGCATGGATACGTCTGCCATAGAAAGTCTCCGGGTTGAGCCTCCGTACACCCCATGACGCAACCCCTTTTTCGGCGGGGCACCCAGCGCCACGTGACGGTATACGTGTGGATTGATTGCCTCTTGGGCGCGCGCTTTATACCATAGCCGGTTGCGGCCAACAACGCAGTTTTTCGGCTGAAACCGGCGCTGGGCGGGCATTTGCCGGTCCCGGACGTGGAATGTGCGCCGGCCGCCTGGCAACGAAGATCGGAGCCGTCAGCGGTGACGGCACCGGGAACCACCATCCCTATGAATGTAACGATCAAAAATGCCGAGGAGCAGGCACGCATGCGCGTAGCCGGACGCCTGGCCGCAGAAGTCCTCGACATGATCGGCGATTATGTAAAACCGGGCGTAACGACGGACGAACTCAATGCGATCTGCCACCGCTACATTACCGAGGAACTCGAGGCCATTCCGGCACCGCTCAACTACCGTGGCTTTCCGAAGTCGATCTGCACATCCGTCAATCACGTCGTCTGCCACGGTATTCCCGGTGAGCGGAAGCTGAAATCCGGTGACGCGCTCAATATCGATGTCACGGTCATCAAAGACGGCTTTCACGGCGATACCAGCCGCATGTTCATGGTCGGCAAGCCGGGCATTCAGGCCCGACGCCTGGCCGATGTCGCGTTCGAAGCGATGTGGCTGGGCATCGAGGAACTCGCTCCCGGCAAGCAGCTCGGAGACGTCGGCGCCGCGATCCAGAGCCACGTCGAGAAGAACCGCTTTTCCGTCGTCCGCGAGTACTGCGGGCACGGTATCGGTCGTGCGTTTCACGAAGATCCTCAGGTTCTGCATTACGGCACTCGCGGTACCGGCATGGAACTTCGTGCCGGTATGACGCTAACCGTTGAGCCGATGGTGAACGCAGGCAAACCGCAGGTGCGCCTGCTGCCCGACGGCTGGACCGTCGTGACCAAGGACCACAGCCTGTCAGCACAGTGGGAGCACACCGTGCTCATCACCGACACCGGTCACGAAGTCCTCACGCGCGGCGCTGGTGATCGCTGAGTCCCGGCAATGATTCAGCCTCGCCCAGAAGCGCCCGTATCGCTTCCGCCGGATCCGGCCGTGCAGCTGATCCGCCATCATCTCGAGCGTCAGGCCGCAGACAGTCGCGCTGCGCTTGCAGCGGTGAGCGCAAATCTGAAGACCCGGTTTAGCGAGGGCGAATCCGTCGTTGACCTCGTCCATGCTCGCGCCGGGGCCATCGACTGTTTGCTGACGCACCTGTGGCGTGAGCAGGCACCGAATTGTGTTTCTATTGCCGCGCTGGTTGCGGTTGGCGGCTACGGCCGGGGTGAGCTGCATCCGTATTCCGACATCGACTTCATGATTCTCGCGCCGGAGAATCTGCCGGACTCCTGTGTGGGACAGCTGTCCGACTTCGTGACGGGTCTTTGGGATATCGGACTCGAGATCGGTCACAGCGTGCGCACCGTCCGGCAGGCTGTCGACGAAGCCCGCGCCGACGTCACGGTCGCCACGACGCTGATCGAGGCCCGCCTGATCGACGGCCCCCGCGCGCTGTTCGACGAACTCGAATCGGCGCTGGGGCCGCAACACCTGTGGCCTTCGACGGACTACTTTGCCGCCAAACGCGAGGAGCAGATCCAGCGCCATCATCGTTATCACGACACCGGTTACAATCTGGAACCGAACGTCAAGGGGAGCCCCGGCGGCCTCCGCGATATTCAGGTGATAGGCTGGGTCGCAAAACGGCATTTCGGCGTGCAATCCTTTGACGATCTCGTCGCGCACCGGTTTCTCACTCCCGGCCAGGTCAAACGTCTCAAGGACGGTCAGGCGTTCCTTTGGCGGGTGCGATTTGCCCTGCACATCCTGACCGGTCGCCGCGAAGATCGGCTGCTGTTCGATTATCAGATCAAGCTCGCTAACATGCTGGGCTACGAGGATGCGACCTACACGCTCGCCGTCGAGCAGCTGATGCAGCGGTACTACCGAACCGTCAAGGAGTTGAGTCGGGTCAACGAGATGCTGCTGCAGCTGTTCGAGGAAGCGATTCTCATGAATCCGGATGCCGCGCCGGAGCCGTTGAACGAACGCTTCAAGGTGCGCAACGGCTTTTTGCAGACGGTCAACGACGACGTGTTCGTCGATGAACCCTCCGCGCTGCTCGAGCTGTTCCTGCTGCTCCAGCAGAATCCGGACATACGCGGCGTCAGCGCCTACACGATCGGCCTGATAAAACGAAATCTGTACCTGATCGACGAGGAATTCCGGCAGAACCCGAGGAATCATCGCCTGTTCCTGGCGATTCTGCGCGCCCCGGAGGGCGTCACGCACGAATTGCGGCGGATGAATCTGTACGGCGTCCTCGGGCTTTACATACCGGCATTCGGTCGCATCGTCGGACGCATGCAGTATGACCTTTTTCATGCCTACACGGTGGATGAGCACACGCTGTTCGTCGTCAGCAACCTGCGACGTTTCGCGCTGCCCAGATTCGACCATGAATACCCCCACTGCAGCGCCATCATGCAGGCGCTGGAAAAACCCGAAATCGTCTACCTGGGCGGACTGTTTCACGATATCGCGAAAGGCCGCGGCGGTGATCATTCGGAACTGGGTGCCGTCGACGCCGAGGCTTTCTGCCTGGAACACGGCATGAGCAACTACGACGCGCGCACGGTGGCCTGGCTCGTTCGGCATCACCTCGCCCTGTCGACAACTGCCCAGAAAAAAGACATCGAGAATCCGGAGGTCGTCAACGAGTTTGCCGGTCTGGTCGGCGACCAGCTGCATCTCGAATACCTGTACCTGCTGACCGTCGCGGATGTCCGTGGGACGAATCCGAAGCTGTGGAATTCCTGGAAGGCAAAACTGTTTCGCGACCTGTACGAATTGACGCTGCGTGCGCTGCGCAGAGGCCTGGAAAATCCCATCGACGCGGAACAGCTGATTCAGGAGAAGCAGGCCGACGCCCGGGAAAAATTGCGGGTTTCGATCGTCGAAGAGCAGCGTATCGACGCTGTGTGGGAAACGTTCAATGACAATTATTTCCTGCGGCATCGAAGCGACGAAATCGCGTGGCACACAGAGTGGCTTGCGGATGCCGACCTGCATTCCACGTCCGGGCTGGTCGACGTGCGGCTGCAAAAGCACGGGGATGGCGTGGAGGCTGTCCTGTACACGCCTCGCACACACCACACGTTCGCTCACGCGACGGCCGCCCTGGACGAACTCGGCATGACCATCATGGACGCTCGCATCGTGCCGCTCAGCAACGGCTACAGTCTCGACACGTTTATCTTCATGGAACTCGACAGGCGCATGGACATAGACGCATCACGTATGCAAAAGATTCGTGAGTCGCTGACCCGTGTGCTGACAGCCGATGATGACAGCATTCAGGAGGTAACGCGCGCCGCGCCGCGTCAGGTGCGCATGTTTTCGACGAAAACGAGTGTGAATTTCGGCGCGGACAGTATCGAGTCGAGAACCGTACTGGATCTCGTTGCCGGTGATCGGCCCGGCCTGCTCAGCAAGGTCGGCAAAGTATTCCTGGACCATGGTGTTGACATCGAGGCAGCAAAGATCATGACCATCGGCGAGCGTGCGGAGGACGTGTTTTACGTCACCGACGAGGCCGGGCAGCCGCTGGACACCGCCGCGCGGGAGCGGCTTCATGATGCGCTGATCCACGCGCTCGACGACAAGCAGGACGCGTAAGCAAGGACCCATCGGGAGTATGCAGTCATGTTAAGTCAGGCTCAGATCGATACCATCGAAGCGGGATTCGATCGCGGTGCAGGTCGTGCCGATTCCGAGTCCCGGAAGCAGCTCGAAGTTGCGGTTCGCGATGCGCTGCAATTGCTCGACTCTGGAACCGCCAGGGTTGCCGAACCGACGGGTGACGGCTGGCGGGTCAACCAGTGGCTGAAAAAGGCCGTACTGATGAGTTTCAGGCTGGCGGACAATTCTGTGATCGACGCCGGCTACAGTCGTTTTTTCGACAAGGTGCCCATGAAGTACGCGGACTATTCGTTTGAGGATTTCGTCCGCGACGGC
>JBFHXQ010000235.1:0-4756 GCA_041598895.1 Woeseiaceae bacterium
ACGAAGACCGTTCGCGCCCTTGCCGGTCCGGCAACCCGGCAGATCGATCTCCGCGGCCGCACGGTGCTGCCGGGCTTCATACTGACGCACGAGCATCCGACCGACTGGGCCTGGACCGAGCCCTCTGCTCTGAATCACATATTCCCGCCGGGTAACGAGCACCTCGTCGTGCACTTCATGGAGGGCGACGCCGATTACCAGCTCGCGAACTGGGAGACCGAACTCGAAGCCGCGGTCGCGAAAGCAAAGCCGGGCCAGTGGATACTTTTCAGCTCCGACTGGGGGGGCAATTTCGAGAACATGCCGGAGCTGTTTCCGAAGTTCCTGCCGCAGATTTCGCGGGAGCGGCTCGATGCGCTGGCGCCGGACAACCCCGTCCGCGTCAAGAACAGCTGGGTAGACGGCCTGGTCAACACGCGCGCACTCGAAGTGGTCGCGCACGTGTTTCCGGACCAGGAGATAGAGGGGCGCGGCAACCGCGGCCCAACCGGACGGCAGCTTGAGCCCGACGTCATATTGCATCAAAAGGTGGATCTGAACGCCGAGCTGCTGAAAGCGCAGATGGAAATCTGGGCGGCCCACGGCGTGACCGTGTACGGCTCGTCGCCGTACACGATCGGCAACCTGACAGCGCTGCGTATCCTCGACGAGCAGGGTCGCATGCCGGGGCGTTTCGCCTGGAGCTACACGGGTCCGGACCTGCACTACCAGACGATTCGCCTCGTGTCGGCACTCCTGGGCAACGGCAGCGACTATCTGTGGAACATCGGCGCGCACGGCGAGCGTTCCGGCGGCAACTGCACGACGCTGCCCGCGTCGGAACGCGTCAAGGCACAGGAAGACTGCCGGCTCGAACCGGGCGATGACGGCCGCCGTGTGAAGGAAGACATCGTGCGAAGCGGCGGCCGTATTGGCGCGATGCACTCCGGCGGCGACAAGGACATCGATCACCTGCTCGACGTCATCGAGGAGCAGAGCAAAGCGGCCGGTCTGACGCTGGAAGAAATTCGGGCCCGGCGTCATGCGTTCGATCACGCGTCGGGCGCGCCGCGCCCGGATCAGCTGCCACGCATCAAGAACCTCGGCATGATGGTCAGCATGATCAACACCGTGATCTGGGAAAACCGCACCGGCTACGACGCCTCGTATCGGCTGCGCAACTACGGCGCCGAGTACATCCATCTCGCGGTGCCGCGCGCCAGCGTGACGAAAGCGGGCATCATGAACACGCAGGAGGTAGACCGCGCGCTGCCGCATTTCCTGTTCTACAACCTGTGGGTGGGCATGACGCGCTACAACTCCGGCGTCGATCTCGTGCTCGCGCCCGAGGAGGGCACGGACCTGATGACCCAGCTCAAGGCGCTGACGATCTGGGGCGCGTATTACGTGCTGCGTGAGGACCGGCTAGGCTCGCTGGAGAAAGGCAAGCTCGCGGACTTCGTCGTGCTCGATCAGGATGTTCTGAACGTGCCGGTCGACGATATTCCGAACGTAAAAGTGCTGATGACCGTGATCGGCGGCAAGACGGTGCACCTGCTGCCGGCGCTCGGCCGTGAGCTTGGCGCCGCGGCGGTCGGGCCGACGACCTGGCCGACCAAACCGCTCGAGACGCGGTTTGTCTTCAAGGGTCCGCCGGCGCTGCCCGAATACATGCAGAACTACGAATGGTCAGCCAGCGTCGAATAGTCATTGCGACGGCGGTCGCCGCTTTTTGTGCGGCGCTCGCGATCGTCCCGCCGGCTTTTGCCGGCGACGAGGACATAAGCCCGAACGCGTACCAGGTCTTCGACCCGGAGACGGGCTTCATGGTGCCGGCGGATTCGCTGCCCGATGCACAACAGGGGCATCCGCCGGCGGACCAGACAGACGCCGGCAGTGCCGCGGCGGATGCTGGCCAAGGCAGCGCACCGTCACGTTTGCTTCCGCTGCTGCTGGTGGCCGTCATCGCAATGGCCGGAGTTGCCGTCTGGCTTCGAGCGAAACGAAAGCGCGCCGAGACGGGGACGGCGACCGTGATGTCAAATTAGAGTTGCCTTGGCCGGCCAACATGGCCATCTCATTGCGGGCATGCGTGGGGGCGCATGCAGGACAGTAGGTTCTTGGGTCGCGCAGCACATTGCTGTGCGCCAGGGACCCTGCTGCGAACAGCGAAGCCTCTTATCCGGCTTTCTTCAGCTCTTCCCTCAGTATACGGCGCAGGGTCTTAGCATCCAAAGGTTTGCCCGAGTCTCCGAGGGAGGCACGCAATGCCTCGTTGATTAACGTCTGATAGCCGCGGCCGACTTTTTCGGCCCTGGCGCGATAGGCGTCGAGGACATGGTCGTCCAGATAGATGGTGATTCGCGTTTTGCTTTTCGGCCTTGCTATCGAGCCGCGTTTAGCCTTTTTAACGTCGTATTCCCTTTGCATATTCGTTTCGTTCGGTTCTCGTTGCACGGCGAGCGGATATTATGCGGATGCTGTCTTTCCGATACGTGTACAGGACCGTCAGCACGCGGCCCAGTGCATCTGCGCCGACAACAACGAACCTGTCTTCTCCCGTCGAGAATGGATCCGCCATCGATAGCGCAAACTCGTCATAAAAGACCGGCTCCACGTCCGCAAAGCTGATGCCGTGCTTGACAATATTCGACGCTGCCTTGGCAGCGTCCCAGCGGATGTCCATATCCTGTTGGTATGTATATTATATGTATTTATGAACTAAAAGGAAGGCGCACCAGATCAAAGCGCTCGGCCAGGGCCAGTGATGTTTGGCGTCGCATTCGAGAATAATGACTACGGTCGCAGGCCGATGGCGAGCCCACAAACTCGCTCACTTGCCGACATTATCGTTTCGTCGCTGCGAAAATCGCCGGGCCCACGAACTTTGCCCGTCGCGGCTGGAAGCCGCTCCCACTTAAGTTGCCTATCCCTGGTATCCCAGCCGGCGGCGCAGCTCGAGAAACTCGGGCTCTTCGAGCATCGGGTCGTTGAGCCAGTTGTCGCGGAAACGGCTGATTCTGCCCGGGTTGATAGGCCAATCGTCCTCCAGGTATCCGTTAACCGTGCGGGTCCAGTCGCGCAGCGCGCGCTCTTTGTCGCGGGTACCTAAGAATGCAAAACCCAGCGTTCTGCCTGCCGCCCGATCATTCGAACTGTAAACTTCTTCGAAACGAGCTAACAACTTCTCCGCCGCAGCAACGTCACCGAGTAGCCCATAAAGATGGGCAATGTAATCCACGCGGAATGTCTCTCGTGACGACATGATCTGCACCGCGCGATCCAGATTCTCGGTTGCCGCACGCGGGTCACCCATTAAGTATTCGATCATCGCGAGGTCCAAATACCAAGTATGATTTGTGGCGGGTTCGATTTTGATTGCTTGCTCGACATGTGCCGCCGCCTCGGCGAAATCGCCAGCCCGCATCAGCACGACGCCCAGGTGCCTGTGCAGGTTGGGCGTCGTCGGATCGATCGCGACCGCGCGCCGGCAAAACGGTATCGCATCCGGTACTTGCTCCACGCGGTCGGCGAGACGGTAACAGTGATAGCTCAAGATCCACGGATCGTTGGGACTGAGTGTTACCGCACGCGCGAAATGGCCTCGATATTCGAGCTGGCGATCGTGGTAGTCGCTGGCGATGTCCCCGAGTAGCTGATAGGCCGAGCCCAATGTGGGATCCAGTTCAATCGCCTTGTTCGCGTATTCGACAGCTTGCTCGACACTCCCGAATACGTTGTATGACCAGGCCAATTCTGCGTAGGCCTCCGCAAATCTGGGGTCGATTGCGATCGCGCGTTCCAGAGACTCTGTGAAAGCGACCCGGTAATCCCTGCCAAACGGCAAACTCAGCGCATGAAGATAATGCTGATAGGCTTCAGTCGATTCGGTAGGTCGATTCTCGATCCGTGCTCGTTCCTCGGGTAGTAATTGAACCTGCATGGCTGCCGCGATCTGCTGCGCAACGTCCGCCTGTATCGCGAACACGTCAACGAGCGCACGATTGTATTCATCCGACCAGAGGTGCGCGTCCGTTTCACCGTCGATCAGCTGGGCTGTTATCAGCACTCGCCCATCCGCATAGCGGACGCTGCCCTCCATGACTGTCGCGACATTCAGCGCCCTCGCAATCTCGGGGATCGGCGGGCGATTGTCGCCGTACTGCATGACCGAAGTACGCGACATTACGACCAGATCGTGAATCTTGGCGAGCTGATTCAGCGTCGACTCGTGGATGCCGGCGGCGAAATAGGCATTGTCCGGATCCGGGCTCAGGTTCTCGAAAGGCAAAACCGCGATGGAATTCGGCAGAACGTCCGCCGAGGTTTCCGCGGAAACTTCGTCATGCGGCGTTGCCATGGGCGTAGAGCGGTCTGTAGTTGTGTCCGGTGCAAACTCGACGCGATAAACAAGCCAGAACAGTGCGACGACGATGAGGCCGATCAGCACGTATTCGATGCCACGGCTCGGCTTGGAGCCCGCAGCAGCGGCGCTATTGCCTTCTCTGACGAGGCCTTCCGGCGTCAGGTTGAACCCCCAGCTCATGATCAGCGTGACAGGGAAGCCGATGGCCAGCAGCACAATGACCAGCGTGTCGGCCCACTGGGGAAGGTTCAGAGGCGTCTCTATAGTGGCGACAATTTGGATCAGCAGCCACGCCACCACGGCGTACACAGCGGCGACCTGGAAGATCTTGCGGCGCTTCAATTCATTCAGGAACGACATCGCGATTCCTGTTCTTCTTTTCCCGGGATTTTACGCTATCAGCCGCATTGC
>JBFHXQ010000236.1:0-4752 GCA_041598895.1 Woeseiaceae bacterium
AACCGTACTCGGCGATTCGGCGCTGCGCTACCAGGAACGGCTCTTCTACCTCCTGTTTCTGGAATCCAAAGGGCTCCGGTTGCCCGACTGGTACAGCTGAGCCTGGCAAGAGACGGGTCCGCCTGCGTGCGCCCTCGGCGCGCAATTGAAGTGGCGACGACTGCAATTGCGCAAGTTCGTACTGAGTTTTCGCCGCCTTAGTTGGGAAGGCACGTTAACAAAGTGTGCCAACAGGCGGATGTCATTCGCGGCGGCCAATTGTCAAAAAAAAGTTGCAATCGAAAAAGTTGCTTTTCCGCGCTGGCAGCCTACATTTAGCTACTGAGGCGAGAGCCTCAAGTGCCAACAAGTTCGCTTGTTGGCAACCGCCCTGCTGGAAAAGGTCCGAGCCTTGACAGGTGTCGGGGGCGGTGGACGCAAGAGGCAGAACCCGAAGGAAATGTCGAAAGCGAAAGCAGACGGCAGGAACGACGGGAATGCTCCGGGGACACTCGGAAAATAGCCGGGGCGTTATGCCTGAGGTAGCCCGATACTAAGAACGTGTTCGGGTCCTGATTCGGAGGTCGGTCGAAAGACGGGCAAACTGAGTGAGGGGTCGATAACGCGACGAAGCAGAAATACCTCCGCGTCCTTCAATTTGCGAAAGCGGCCGCAAGGCCGCTTTTCTTTTGCCGTCAATCTTTTTCCGATCGACTGTCTGGCACCGCAATATCGCGCAGCCACTGTCTCACGAACGCCTTGCCTCTTTGCGTGAGAAATATGCGCTTCACGCGCAGATTCATTGGGTCCACGCGAAGTTCCAAAAGCCCCGGCCCCCGGCTCTTTCGCGACGTCAGGGATGACAGATCCGCAATGTTTCGCGACAGCGCCGTGATCGATGTCGAATCGAGCTGCCTCAGCAACTCGCGCTGGCTTGCACCTTCATTTCGATACACCGCAATCAGGATCAAAAGTCGCTGGGCCGTGATGTCCGGACTGATTTTTCGGCGCGCAAAACGCAGCGCACGGTCGAGCAGATGCAGGCCGTCGGCTGCGTTTCTTGCCATCTCGCACCCCGGTCGAAAAACCTTATGTTAGAGCAATAGTTGCGATATCGCAACTAATTTGTTAGGCTTAGGGTCGTTTAAGGCAATACGGAGGACCCAGTGACACAAGCAGTACTCAAAAATGAAATCAGCGAACTCGCCCCGGAGTCGACCCTGTCGGCAGAGCAGCGAAGGGAAGTTGCCGATGCGGTGGCCAACGTCCTCGCAGACGCTCATCGGCTGTTCATCAACCTGCAGGGCCTGCACTGGAACGTCGAGGGACCGATGTTCTACAGCCTGCACAAGCTCTCGGAATTACAGTACCGGGAAATCTTCGAGAATATCGACACGCTGGCAGAGCGTATCCGGGCGCTCGGATTGCCGGCCCCGCAGTCCCTGCGTGAATTCGCCGACCGATCGATCATTCAGGATTTGCCGGACAACGCGGATCTGAGGGAACGCATCGACAGGTTGGTGAGTGATTACGAACGTGCCGTCCGGCGTCTCGCCCTGGTCGTCAAACTTGCGGAAACGAACGGCGATATCAAGACGGCCGATTTGCTGACGCATCTCGTCGGCGAGTACGAGGAAAACGCCTGGATGCTCAGAGCGACGATCGCATCGTAGCCGGACGCGCCTGAATCCCTGTCCATCGACTACGCATCAGCCGTGCGGCCGTCAGGTCGCGCGGCTTTCCTGATTAACGTCTTCGGTGCCGGCGAGAACCAGCGCGGACACGGTATAACCGGCCTCGATGTCCATGTCGTCCTCGGTCAGCGGGAACAACAGGCGGTTGTTGGCGTCCAGCGCAAACAGGATAAGGCGCTCGGGGTACTTGGCGCGGTAATCAGCGAACGTGAACGTATCGGTTATTTCCGTGGCGCGAACCTTGGCGCCATGCAGGATGAAGCGCAGTAAGTCGTTGACAGAGTATTTACCGTCGAACAGCACGCGCCCGCCGCTCTCTCCGCTGATGTGGTGCTTCTCGTGCGTTTCCTCGGTTTCGTGCTTCACCGTGTACACGCCCTCGCGCCCGAACTCGTATTTGAAGTGCACGCATGCGAGCTCATTGAGGCCAGGACGATGCGACACGGCCAACAGGTGCCCGAGCCCGAGGAGGTCGAGATGGCGTTCCGCATAGTCCGAAACCGGACTGCCGTAAAACACGGGCAGTCCCTTCATGCGCGCCTTGCGAGTGCCGTCCCAGCTCGACGAAGCGACGAGCACGCGCCGTCCCGCATCGTGAAGCGCCTGCGCATACATCAGTGCGAGCGGATTGGCGCCTACGACGAGCACGCCGGTCGGATCGGGATCGACGATTCTGAGCATGCGAGCGACAAATCGTCCACTCAGGCTCTGCAGAATCACGGTTCCGAGTATGACCGTAAACACGAGCGGCACCAGTTTTTCGGCGCCTGCGAAATCGAGATTCTGCAGCCTGAATGCGAACAGCGAAGAAACGGCCGCAGCGACGATGCCACGCGGAAAAATCCAGCCCAGGTAAATGCGTTCCCGCCAGTTCAGATTGCTGCCGAGCGAACAGCTGAGTGCCCGTAACGGACCCGAAACGAACTGCAGAAACAGGAGCACGGCGACCGCGCCGATACCGAGACTTTGGAGTTCGGCCAGATCCAGGCGTGCGGCCAGCACGATAAACAGCCCGGCGACGAGGACCAGCGTCAGACTTTCCTTGAAGTTCAGGATGTCTTCGATGTCGAGATCGCGCATATTTGCCTGCCACACGCCCATGATCGTAACCGCGAGCAGTCCGGATTCCGATGCGACTGCCTCCGCGACCGCAAAAATGAGCAGGACCGTCGCGAGCGCCGCATAGTCGCGCAGGTAATCCGGCAGCCAGTGCCTGCGCAGCGCGACGCCGAACGCTTGCCCCGCGGCAATCCCGAGCGTCGCTCCGATCGCGACGATGATGCCGAGCGTTTCGACGACCTGCGCGCCGCTGACCGCGGACTGCGATGCGACGATGACCTCGTAGACGAGAACCGCGAAGATCGCGCCCAGGGGATCGACGAGTATCCCCTCCCAGCGCAGGATGCTGGCGAGCGCACGCGCCGGACGCACACTGCGCAGCAGCGGCATGATGACCGTCGGCCCGCTGACCGTTACGATCGCGCCGAACAGGGCTGCGAGGTAGATGTTCCAGCCCAGAATGGTCTTGGCCGCAAACGTTGCCGTGATCCATGTAATGATCACTCCGACCGTCACCAGGTTGCGGACCACGGCGCCGTGGCCGCGAATCTCGCTGAATTTCAGAGTGAGGCTGCCTTCGTATAGTATGACCGCAACCGCGACCGAGACGATCGGCTCCAGCAGGTCGCCGAACAGTGCGTCCGGGTTCAGCCAGCCGAGCACCGGTCCCACGGCTATGCCGGTCACAAGCAAAAACAGGATTGACGGCAGCTTCACCCGCCACGCGATCCACTGGCATGCAAAACCGGCGACGAGGATGCCGCTCAGGAGCAGTAAGTCAGTTCCGTGCATTTCGAGGCAGGTCTTTTTCTGTGGCCGATTCAGCAAACAGCGACCGAGTCGACGAAGGTGGTTTCCCGGCGAGCGCCGCCTGAGGCGCATTATGCCGAAATTTCACGAGATTGCATCGCCGAACGGCGAGCGCGCCATGTCGGGGTGTGATAGCGTGCCGGTCGGCGTAAATCGAAGAGGGGAGCATCACCATGAATGAAGATCGCAACCTTGCACTGTTTTGCGACTTCGAAAATATCGCTCTCGGGGTCCGGGATGCCAAGTACTCGAAATTCGATATCGGCCTGATTCTCGAACGCCTGCTGTTGAAGGGCAGTATCGTCACGAAAAAGGCTTACTGCGACTGGGACCGCTACAAGCAGTTCAAGCCGGGTATGCACGAAGCGGCATTCGAGCTGATCGAGATTCCGCACGTCAAGCTTTCCGGCAAAAATTCTGCCGACATTCGCATGGTCGTCGATGCGCTCGACCTTTGCTATACGAAGGAGCACATCGATACGTTCGTGATTATCTCGGGCGACTCCGACTTCTCGCCGCTGGTCAGCAAATTGCGCGAAAACGCGAAGACCGTCATCGGTGTCGGCGTCAAGCAGTCGACATCGGATTTGCTCATGAGTAACTGCGACGAATTCATTTTTTATGACGACCTCGTCGCCGACCGGCAAGGTGCAACCGGGTCGAAGACGTCCAAGCGGCGGAGCAAGCCGCGTAAGTCGAAGGCGCGAAAAAAGAAAAAGCCGACCGATCCTGCTCAGGAAGCAATCGATCTGGTGCTCGAAATCACGGAGGCACTGTATGCCGAACGGGGCGACCGGGCGAAACTGTGGGGCTCGATGATCAAACAGACGCTGAAGCGTCGGCAACCGGGATTCAACGAGACGTTTTACGGCTTCAACTCGTTCAGCGATTTGCTCGAGGAAGCCCAGGCGCGCAAGGAGCTAGAACTCGAGCTCGACGAGCGCTCGGGTGGTTACATCGTACGCAGCATACGCGCCGGAGATTGACGAATCGCCGCATGCTGGCCCGACTGCGACGCGCCTGTTGCCTGCGGCGCAGCGATTCTGCGAGTATCTCTAACCCCTCGGCGGGCAATCGTCGAAGGTACCGCCACACACCGATCATGAGGACCCGTTTTCCTTGAATACCGGCACCGTACCCGCGCCTGTCACCGTCTGTTTGCTCCTGCTCAGCTGGCCGGCTCCGGCAGCCGGACAGACTGGCAGCGACG
>JBFHXQ010000237.1:0-4691 GCA_041598895.1 Woeseiaceae bacterium
GCAGCATTGACCTGGCCGGGATTCGCCTTGCCACCCGTGCGCTTCATGACCTGGCCGACGAAAAAGCCCAGCAGCTTGCTTTTACCCGCGCGGTACTCCGCTACCTGCCCGGGGTGTGCGTCGATAACGTCCTGTACGACGGCATCGATTTCACTGCTGTCGGTAATCTGCCGCAGCCCCCGCTCAGTGATGATCTCGTCAGCGGTTCCGTCGCCGCGCCACATCGCGTCGAACACCTCTTTCGCGATTTTTCCCGAAATCGTCTGATCGGCAATTCGGTCAACCAGGCTCGCCAGCGCTTCAGGACAAATACGTGATCGCTCGATATCAACACCATCGCGATTCAAGGCACCCATCAGGTCGCCGATGACCCAGTTCGCAACCAGCTGTGGTGTCGCCGCCGTCGCCGTTGCGGCCACCTCGAAGTAATCGGCCAGCGGTCGACTTGCGGTAAGAATTGCCGCATCCTCGGGCCGCAGCTCGAACGCGTCGATGAACCGCGTCTCCTTGGCGTCCGGCAGCTCCGGCAGATCTTCTCGGACCGCCGCGATAAACGCGTCGTCCAGCTCGACCGGCAAGAGATCCGGATCCGGAAAATACCGATAATCGTTGGCCTCTTCCTTCGATCGCATGGGACGAGTTTCATCACGATCGGCATCGTAGAGACGCGTCTCCTGGACGATCTTGCCGCCGTCCTCCAGTACATCGATTTGCCGCTCGATTTCGAAGTTGATTGCTTTCTCAACGAAGCGAAACGAGTTCAGATTCTTCAATTCGGTACGCGTCCCGAGGCGCTGCTCGCCGCGCGGTCTGACGGACACGTTTGCATCACAGCGGAAAGAGCCTTCCTGCATGTTGCCGTCGGAGATACCCAGATACCGCACCAGCGTGTGGATCTTGCGCATGTAGGCAACGGCCTCTCCCGCAGATCGCAGATCAGGATCCGACACGATTTCGAGCAACGGCGTACCGGCACGGTTCAGGTCGATTCCGGTACAGCGATCGAATCCCTCATGCACGGATTTACCGGCATCCTCCTCGAGGTGCGCGCGGGTAATGCCGACCTGCTTCGGCTCACCGCCGTCACCGATAATCCGCAATTCACCACGCTCGACGACCGGTAACTCGTACTGGCTAATCTGGTAGCCCTTCGGCAGATCCGGGTAAAAGTAGTTCTTGCGCGCGAAAACCGAGCGCCGCGCAATGCTTGCGTCGACGGCAAGGCCGAACATGACTGCCATACGCACTACTTCCTCGTTCAACACCGGCAGGACACCCGGGTAGCCGAGGTCGACGAGGCAGGCCTGCGTGTTGGGCTCGGCCCCATACGCGGTCGACGCACCCGAAAAGATCTTGCTTTGCGTCGCCAGCTGCGTGTGAATCTCGAGGCCGATGACGACCTCCCACGCGCTGTTCATCGGTAGCCCTCCGGAGACCTTGTGGCCCAGCTCGTCTGCCTCTCGTAGGCATATGCACAGTCGAGAATCGCCTGTTCGCCGAAATGTGGCCCGACCAGATGCAGACCGACCGGCAATTCGGCGACGAAACCACCCGGTACGGAAATTGCGGGCAGGCCCGCCAGATTCGCACCGATCGTGTAGATATCGTTCAGATACATCGTGATCGGATCGTCAGTCTTGGCACCGAGTTCGAACGCCGGTGTCGGCGATGTTGGCCCGGCGATGACATCGACTTCCTCGAACGCGCGCCGGAAATCGTCGGCGATCAGTTGCCGCACCTGTTGTGCTTTCAGGTAATACGCATCGTAATAGCCGGCGGACAACACATACGTGCCCGTCATGATGCGACGCTTGACCTCGTCGCCGAAGCCCTCGCCGCGCGTGCGGCAATACATGTCCAGGACGTCGTCGGCATCGCCTGCGCGATAGCCGAACCGCACGCCATCGAATCGCGAGAGATTCGAAGAGCATTCGGCGGGTGCGACGACGTAATAGGTCGGCACTGACAGATCGAGGTTGGGAAGATCGACCTCGGTCACTCTCGCACCCAGCGATTCCAGCACTCGCAGCGCGTCACGGATCGCTGCGGCGCAGCTTTCGTCCAGCCCTTCATCGAAATGCTGCCTGACGACGCCAATTCGGACGCCATCCAGCGATTCGCGCAGGCTACCGAGATAGTCCGGCACCGGATAATCGGCCGATGTCGAGTCTCTGTCGTCGATGCCGGCAATTACACCAAGCAGGAGCGCAGCATCGGCAGTGCTGCGGGTGATTACGCCGGCCTGGTCGAGGCTCGACGCAAACGCGATCATTCCGTACCGCGATACGCGCCCGTACGTCGGCTTCAGACCGACCGTGTTCGTCAGTGCCGCCGGCTGGCGAATGGACCCGCCGGTATCGGTGCCGGTTGCTGCGGGCGCCAGCCGTGCGGCGACCGCCGCAGCGGACCCGCCGGAAGAACCACCGGGCGATCGATCGAGATCCCAGGGATTGCGTACCGGTCCGTAAAAACTCGTTTCGTTCGATGACCCCATCGCAAACTCATCCATGTTGGTCTTGCCGACCATTACCGCGCCGGCATCGGCAAGACGCGTCACGACGGTCGCATCGTAGGGAGAAACGAAGTTGTCGAGCATCCGCGACCCGCAGCTCGTCCTGACGCCGCGCGTGCAAAAAATGTCCTTGTGCGCGATCGGCAAACCGTTCAGCACACCGCCGCTCCCCGCGGCGCGCGCCGCGTCAGCCTCCTTCGCAGCGGAAATCGCGTCATCGCCCGTAACGGTGATGAAGGCATTCAACGATTCGTCGAATCGTTCAATGCGCTCGAGCAGGCATTGAGCCAGTTCGACGCTGGAAAAATCCCCGTTCGCAAGTCCGGCTGCGATTTCCGTCAGCGTCAGCTGATGCAGTTCAGTTGCGGTCATGTGCGCGTCATACGGTCAATGCGCTCGCCTCTGCCTCACTCGATGACCTTGGGCACGAGATACATTCCGTCTGCGACGGCGGCGGCATTTTTCTGGATCTCGTCGCGATCGTTCGTTTCCGTTACGCGATCCGGACGCAGCCGTTGGCTCATCTTGAGGGGGTGGGCCATCGGCATGACGTCGTCTGTCGCCGCCTGCGACAGCTGATCGACGAAGTCGACGATGCGCGACAGCTTGTCAACGGTGTCGGCGAAATCCTCGTCAGCAAGCTTCAACCTTGCCAGCATCGCGATATGCCGGACCTGATCTGTATCGAGTGACACGGTCAATTTCCGCGGTAACAGCAGTGAGTTTGTGCGTTCGGCTGAGCGCGCATTCAATGATACACGCCGCCTTGTGCAAAGTCGTGCGCATTGTTAGATTACCCCGTTGATCTTTTCCGGGACTTCTCCCCAGCATGCTCAAGAATATTCTGGGTTATTTCTCCAATGACCTGTCTATCGACCTTGGCACCGCAAACACGCTGATTTACTCGCGAGGGCATGGCATCGTGCTGGATGAGCCCTCGGTCGTCGCGATTCGCGAGGACAGCGGACGTGGGGGACGCGTCGTCGAAGCGGTCGGTGCCGAGGCAAAGAACATGTTGGGCCGGACACCCGGCAACATCACGGCAATCCGGCCGCTCAAGGACGGCGTGATCGCCGACTTTACGGTTACGGAGAAGATGCTGCAGCATTTCATCCGCAAGGCCCACGGAACCCGCTATTTTCGGCCGAGCCCGCGGGTCCTGATTTGCGTTCCTTACGGTTCCACGCAGGTCGAGCGTCGGGCGATCCGCGAATCCGCCGAAGGCGCCGGCGCCCGCAAGGTGCATCTGATCGACGAACCGATGGCAGCCGCTATCGGTGCCGGCATGCCGGTGCACGAGGCACGCGGTTCGATGGTGCTGGACATCGGTGGCGGCACGTCCGAGGTCGCGGTGATCTCGCTCAACGGTATCGTTTATGCCGCCTCGGTGCGTATCGGCGGTGACCGCTTCGACGAGGCCATCACGAACTACGTGCGGCGTAACTACGGCATTCTCATTGGCGAAGCGACGGCCGAGCGCATCAAGCACGAGATCGGCTCGGCGTTTCCCGGCCAGGAGGTGCTGGAGATCTCGGTGAAAGGGCGCAACCTGTCCGAAGGCGTGCCACGAAGCTTCACGCTCAATAGCAACGAAATACTCGAGGCTCTGCAGGAACCGTTGCAGGGCATCGTCGGGGCGGTCAAGGAAGCACTCGAGCAGACCCCGCCCGAACTCGGCGCCGATGTCGCGGAACGCGGCATCGTGCTGACTGGTGGCGGCGCAATGCTCAGGGACATCGACAAACTGCTCATGGAAGAAACGGGTTTGCCGGTCGTTATCGCGGACGACCCACTAACCTGCGTCGCGCGCGGCGGCGGCCGGGTCATCGAATTGATCGACGAGCACGGGCCGGCGGTCTTCGGCCTGGAGTAAGCACTGCCACACGCGGCGGCCGGCGGAGCATTTCGAGGCAAGATCTGATAGATCCGCGTGTTGAGCCGTGCGACCATTCCCGGGAGCATGTCAGCAGCCGGTTTCCGGGCCGGTCTGACGAGACGATATGGTCGTATCCCGAGCCAACAAAAGTAATCCTGCCAGAATCCCGGCGCTCGGCTTCCGGATGCTCTTCCTTATTTTTCTGAGCATCCTGCTGATGATCGTCGACCACCGCTTCAGTCATTTGCAGTCTCTGCGCAAAGTCCTCGACGTGGCGGTATACCCGCTGCAGGTCGTCGTCGA
>JBFHXQ010000238.1:0-4680 GCA_041598895.1 Woeseiaceae bacterium
ATAGAGCGACGCTGGTCCCGCTGGGGCCTGCGTGCCGGCTTGCGCCACGACATTGTCGACAACAGCGAGCTGTATTCGCTGGGCTTCACGGTCAGGATGGGACGGACGCAACTCGAGATGTCGGGTGCCGGAACCAACGATACGGCAGGCCTGGCCTTACAGTTCGATGTTCGTTTCTAGGCGCAAGACCCGGGGTCATTACTGCGGCTGCTGGGCGCGTAATTCCCGGATGATGACGCGGTCCCGGCCGTAGATATCGCGGCGAAATACCACATCGCCGCCTTCTGATACGAACGCAGTGAAGTAGACGATGTAGGCCGGCAGCGGGTCGTTCAAATAGATCGACCTGGTTTCTCGGGAGCCGATCAAAGCCGCGACTTTGCCCGCTTCGGGATGCCGCTCGCGCGACAGCAGCCACTCGGCGAGCTCGACGGGCTGCTCCAGCCGAATGCAGCCGGAGCTGAATGTTCGTTCCTGGCGCGCGAACAGCTCCCGCCCCGGCGTGTCGTGCAGATAAACGGCATACGGATTCGGCAGCATCAACTTGATCTTGCCGAGCGCGTTCTGGTCACCGGGCCGCTGCCGCAGCAGGTAGTCGAAGTTACGCGCTGTCACGCCCTGCCAGTCGATCTGATCGACCGGCACGAACCGGTCGCTGCCGTGGGTTCTTACCTCGAAACCCTTCTGCGCCTCTGCGGCGGGATCTCTTTTCAAGAGCGGCAGCTTGTCCCTGGTCGCAATACTGAACGGCACGTTCCAGTACGGGTTGACGACCATGTATTTGATCGACTCGGTGAATACCGGGGTTCGGCGATACGGCTGGCCGACGATCACGTTCATCGCGAGTGCGCTTCGTCCTTTCTCGAACGCCCGCAGCGTGAATGCTGCGATGTTGATGCGCAGGTAATTATCCGGCGTTTCGCGCGGCAGCCAGCGCCAGCGCTCGAGATTGGCATCAATGCGATCGATCCACGCTACCCGTGTGGCATTCAGAATTTCGAGCGTCTTCTCGCCGACGATGCCGTCGGGTTCCAGTCCCGCCGTGCGCTGAAAGGATGTGACCTCGTGCAACAGGGCGTCGTCATAGAGTGGCGTGTGCTCGCCGGGACCCATCAGGCGTTCTTTGAGCAGCCGGACCCTGTCGTTTGACTGCCCCGGCTTGAGCAATGGTCCGGCGGGCACCTGTACCGCGACGGTTTCCCCCGAAGACTCGATCTCAGCGCGGCGCTGCACCAGTCGGGCGTAGTCGTCAGCCGTCGGCCAAAGTGTGGCAAGCGCAGCGGCAACGGAGCGGCGCCGCCTCATCGTCGTCTGCAATAGCGCCACGGCATCGACTTCGGCGGGCGGCATACGCCACTCGGCGTCGAGGTTCGGCGGGGCGACCGCTCCCTGGCCGCGGTGCAGCGCCTGGGTCAGGATTGCGTCGGTCAGCAGGACGTCGAGCGCGACCAGCGATGCCGGATCGTCCGCCTGCGACAGTCGCTCGATTGCGCTTGCGTGATAACGCTCGGGCGCAAAGCCGTGCCCGGCCGACTCCTCGATTGCGGTGAGCAGGTTCGGGACCTGTTTCGCGAGCGGCGCACCCGGTAACCAGATTGCCTTGTGATCGCGCGCAACGTACGCAGAGACAACGAGGTCCGGCTTGTTGAGCGTCTGCCCCGCGACGACCGGCACGTCGCCTGCATGCAGTCCTTCGACAAAGGCGCGGATCGCATCGGCCGCATCGAAGCGCGCAGCCGAGGCTGTCGTGGATAGCAGCAACATAGCGGAATTGAGCAGCCAGCGGCTCGGGGAGGCGTACACGTTTCGTCGTCCAAACAATACGTCGGGGCTGCGGCCCGCAATTTCGGGTTTGCCCGCGCCCGGTTGCGTTACCGCAGGTCGATGCCGTGCTCGAGGTAGGCCTTCAGGCACGCGGCCATGTGCGTCCAGCCCTCGCAGTTCTCGTGCGATGCCTTGTAACCGTCGGCGTCGGCCTTCCAGCCCGATTCGCTGATGCTGAGTCGGGTTGCGCTGTCGCCCAGCGCCTCGAATTCGAACAGCACGGACACGTCGTAGGAATCGTCTTTGGTCTTGACCCACTCGACCGAGTTGATCGTGAGCTCGATCAGTTCGTTCTTGACAACGCGCTTTACCGTGACCGGATTGTCACCCCAGTGGTCCCAGTGCCAGGTGATCGTCTGACCCTCCTCGAGATCCCCGCTCGTGCCGTTGGTGAAGAATTTGTCGAGCTGCTTCGCTGACACGATCGCGTCGAACACCTCGGCGACCGGCCGCTCGATGCGCGTACTGACGGTGTAGTTTCTGCTCATGACGTCTCCTCCGTCGGCTTGTCAATTACGTTATAAAAATATAACATAATTGTCAATGGCCAGGAACGAGACGACGACGCGCGACGAGTCCGAAGACGATCGGGTGTTCAAGGCGCTTGCCGGTCGCGACCGGCGCAGGGTCCTCGACCTTCTGCGCGACGGCCCGCGGACAACGAGCGAGATCTCCCGGGAACTGCCGCGCCTCGACCGGACCACGGTCATGCAGCACCTGCGGGTGCTGGAGCGTGCCGGCCTCGTCATCTCCAGGAAAGAAGGTCGCTGCCGCTGGCACTACCTCGACATCGCCCCTGTCCAGCGTATCCACGAGCGCTGGATCCGCGACTATGCGATGCCGTCCGCCAGGCTTCTGACAAGACTCAAGCGAGAGTTGGAGTCGGCCGTCGAGTAGCGTCGCCGCAATCCCGGCAAGCTGGGGCAGGGATGACAAAAGGGATCAGGTTGCCGGGCCTAGAGCCTCGAGCAGCTTGGCCTCGGCCTGCATCTGCTCGGTAAGCGACATCGGCGCAGCGCCGAAGCCGTCGGGCGGCGTCTCGAAAATCCGCAGGCCGGCCCGCATCGTCGCCTGACGCTCGGCGTCGAGCGAATCCCACCACGCCAGCGTGTCGCGTACCGTAGCGGCAAGCGGTGTAAACATCAGGCCAGCGGCCCTCGCGCGTGCATTGCTCACCTGATGGACGCCGGCAGATTCGCCCTCCGGTGGTGCCCAGATCGGGAAATACGTATTCTGCGCCTCGAGAACGCCGGCATCGGCCCATCTGAACGTCGTGTCCGCGCCCGTCACGTCCTTCATCGTGGCGAGCATTTTGCCCATCGTCAGCGATTTGCCCGGGCCGACCGCGTTGAACGTGCCGGTCGTTACCGATTCGAGCAAATGGATGACGAACCTCGCCACGTCGCGGGCGTCGATGAACTGGACCGGATCGTTCTCCGTGCCGGGCACGAGCATGGCGCCACCGGCGCGCACGCGAAGCGGCCAGTAGGTCCAGCGGTCCGTACGGTCGCCGGGGCCGACGATATAGCCCGGGCGAACGATCGTCGTGCCAGTCGGGAATGCGGCCGCGACCGCTTTTTCCGCAAGCACTTTCATTGGGCCGTAGGTCTCGCCGGTGACCTCCTCGAACGTCTCGTCCGCCATCGTGCCGAGCGCGTAGTTCTCGTCGATGCCTGCCTGTTCGAAATTCGCATAGGCGGAAATCGACGAGACGAACAGGTAGTGCTTTGCCGCGTTGCTCAAAAGCTGTGCAGAATCGCGGACGTGTCGCGGCACATAGCCGGAGTTGTCAATGACGGCATCCCACGTTCGGCCTTTGAGCGCATTGAGCTTCCCGTCCCGGTCGCCGACCAGGGTCTCGACGTCGGGGAACAGGCCGGTGTTCGTTCTGCCGCGGTTGAACAACGTCACGCTGTGCCCGCGCCCGAGCGCGCGTCGAACCATGTGCGGCCCGATGAAGCCCGTGCCGCCGAGGATCAGGATGTCGAGGCCGGCTGTCCGGCTTTTTACAGTCCCCGCTGTCGATGCCGTGGACACCGTATCGTCGCCGCATCCGGATAGACCGAGTCCGAGCGCTCCGGTCGATGCAGCAGCAGCGACGATAAACTCGCGTCGGGTCGTCACTGCGTGTCGCCACCGCCTCTGCGCAATTACTTCTGTTTCCAGACGCCGCCTTCGCGGTAGTACCAGCCTCTGTCTGCTTTCGCGACCCAGCGCGACGCGAACGTGCGACGAATGTCGTCCTGCCACTCCGGGTGCCCGTTCAGACGTGCGATTTCGGCATACAGCGCGTTCCAGTCGTTATTTTGTGCCGTCACGAGTTGCAGTACGGTGTTGCGATCCTTGAGCGGAATCAGGCCGCGGTCGCGGATATCGATCAGCCCGGAATCCGTCAAACCGATTGCACCCGAATCGAAAAACGGCTTGAGTGACACGAAGCGCTGCGCCAGGGAATTCTCGAGGGCCTGCTTTTCGGGGGACGGCTTGTCGAAGTCCACGTTGCCCTGGGCGTTGGCATCGGCGATCAGGGTGCCTGCGACGCCCTTGGCGAACGCCAGCAGCAGCGACGGCGGCTCGGCGGGCAGGGTCATCGACGTGTTCTCCTCCGCAGCGTCACCGCGTACTTTATCGATGATTCGATCGGCCGCCTCGACGGCCGCGGCTTCCGGAAAATAGACGTTAATTGTCACGCAGGCCGCGACCGCGGCAAGCACAATGGCGACAAGTGCGAGGTAGGTTTTAATCATGACTGCCGGTCTCCTGTCGGGCCGCAGGAATGGCCCGCTCATTGTTTCGAGTCTGGTCCGGGCGCCCGGTTCCTGTCGACTCACAGCTTATCTTATCGTGGGTTCCTGG
>JBFHXQ010000239.1:0-4677 GCA_041598895.1 Woeseiaceae bacterium
GCTGCCGCCCACGCGCGACACGGAGATGCCCACGTTGATGGCGGGCCGGACGCCCGAGTAGAACAGGTCCGACTCGAGGAATATCTGTCCGTCGGTGATGGAGATCACGTTCGTCGGGATGTAGGCCGACACGTCACCGGCCTGGGTCTCGATGATCGGCAGCGCCGTCAGCGATCCTGTCCGGCCCCTGATCTTGCCACCGGACACTTCCTCGACATGCGCCGCATTGACGCGTGCCGCGCGTTCGAGCAGGCGCGAGTGCAGGTAGAAGACGTCGCCCGGATACGCTTCGCGGCCCGGCGGGCGGCGGAGCAGCAGCGAAACCTGGCGATACGCCCAGGCCTGCTTCGTCAGGTCGTCATAAATAATCAGCGCGTCCTCGCCGTGGTCGAGGAAATACTCCCCCATCGAGCAACCCGAGTACGGCGCAATGTACTGCATCGCCGGGCTGTCGGCCGCCGGCGCGGCAACGACAATCGTGTGCTCCATCGCGCCTTCTTCTTCGAGCTTTCTAACGACGCCGGCGATCGATGACGCTTTCTGGCCGATCGCGACGTAGATACATTTTATGCCGGTACCGCGCTGGTTGATGATCGTGTCGACCGCAACCGCCGTCTTTCCGGTCTGCCGGTCGCCGATAATCAACTCGCGCTGGCCGCGACCGATCGGCACCATCGAGTCGATCGACTTCAGGCCCGTCTGCACGGGCTGGCTGACCGACTGGCGGGCGATGACGCCCGGCGCCACCTTTTCGATTGGCGACGTGATTTCGGCGTCGATGGGTCCCTTGCCGTCAATCGGGTTGCCGAGGGCGTCGACGACGCGGCCGAGCAGCGCGCGCCCGACCGGCACCTCGAGTATGCGGCCCGTCGTCTTGACCGTGTTGCCCTCCGAAATGTGCTTGTAGTCGCCGAGGACGACGGCACCCACGGAATCCTGCTCGAGGTTGAGCGCCAAGCCGAACGTATTCTGCGGGAATTCGAGCATTTCGCCGTAGCGCGCGTCCGCCAGGCCATGAATGCGGACGATGCCGTCGGTCACCGCGATAACGGTGCCGACGTCGCGCGCTTCCGCGGATGCCTCGAAATTCTCGATGCGTTCTTTTATCAGCTGGCTGATCTCAGACGCTTTGAGTGCCATGTTGTCTTCCTCTGTTACTTGGTCAACGCGTTCGCAAGCCCTTGAAGGCGTGCGCGCAGTGATCCGTCGATGACGACGTCGCCGGCGCGCACGACCGCGCCGCCGATCAGGTTCGAATCAATTTCCGTTTCCACTTTGACGTTGCGGCCCAGCCGCTCCCTTAGCGCTGCCGCAATCGTCTGCCGCTGGCTGTCCGACAATTCGGCGGCCGATGTGACCGTTACGTCGACAACGTTTTCGACCTCGGCTTTCAGTTTCTCGAAATGCTCGGCCATATCCGGCAGCGCCGCGAGCCGATCGTTCTCGAGCGCGAGGCGCAGAAAATTGCGGCCGCGCACATTGCTGCCCGCAAACAACTCGACGCCGGCATCTGCGAACAGTCCGGTCAGGAATTCGAGCCGGCGGGCGTCAGTGAATGCCGGATTGCTCAGGTATTCGATTACCCGGCCGTCCTCCAGGAGTTCGCGCGCGGTGTCCAGGGCGCCTGCCCATTCGTCGAGCTGGCCGGATGCGTTCGCCATCTCGAAAACGGCCTGGGCATAAGGCCGTGCGACTGTCTTGTTGTCCGCCATCGGTGCCTAGAGTTCCGCCGCCAGCTTGCCGAGGATATCTGCGTGTGCCCGGTCGTCGATTTCCCGCTGCAGTATTTTCTCGGCACTCGCGATTGCAATCGCCGATACCTGCCCGCGAAGTTCCTCGCGCGCGCGATTCGCTTCCTGCTCGATTTCCGCTTTCGCTGCAGCGAGCTGACGCTCACGCTCTTTGATACCGTCTGTCTTGCCGTCTGCAATGATCTCATTGGCGCGTGCATGCGCCTGGTCGAGGATCGCTGTGGCCTGTTTGCGAGCGTCCGAAATGATCGTCTCTGCTTCCGCGTGCGCCTGCTCGAGCGTCTGCTTGGCTTTCTCAGCCGAAACCAGGCCCTCTGCGATCTTTTCCTGGCGCTTTTCGATAGCCGCGAGCAGCGGCGGCCAGATGAATTTCATGCAGAACCAGACGAACACGATCATCGCAATCGTCTGGCCGATCAGAGTCAGGTTAATGTCCACATTCGTCTCCAGGCACTGCGGGAGTGTCTAATCGCGGCTAAAAGCCGCTCCCACGTTCGCTCTGTGGTTCTTCTTAACCGCCGGTTGCTGCCTGCAACTGGCCGATGAACGGGTTCGCAAAGGCGAAGAACAGCGCGATGCCCACGCCAATCATCGCGACGGCGTCCAAGAGCGCGACGACAATGAACATCTTCGTCTGCAGCATCGGCGCCAGTTCCGGCTGCCGGGCAGCGCCTTCCAGGAAGCGGCCGCCGAGCAGACCCATGCCGATGCCCACGCCCAGCGCACCCAGACCGATCAACAGTGCGACAGCGAGCGCCGTGTAGCCAATTACAGTTTCCATTAGTTTCTCCCAGACAGGGTCAATTCCAACTTGTTGATATAAAACCGAATTCCTCTAATGCGATTCCGATGCCAGGCTGAAATAAACTATGGTCAGCATCATGAAAATAAAGGCCTGTAGCGTCACGATCAGAACATGGAACACGGCCCATCCGAAGTGCAGCGGCAGCTGCCAGAGCCCCAGCAGTGCGATCAGGATGAAAATGAGCTCGCCGGCGAACATGTTGCCGAACAGTCGAAGACTCAGGCTTACGGGCTTCGCCAGCAGCGCGACGCTCTCGAGTATGAAGTTGAATCCGATCACGAACGGCGCCGCGAGAAGGCCCAGGCCTTTCGTCGGCGGCGCAATCGGATGCAGCGTGAGATCCTTGATCAGCCCGAGAGGACCCTTGTATTTCGTCGTATAGAAGATGATCAGAAAAAAGACCGCGATCGACATTCCGAACGTGATGTTGACGTCCGTCGTCGGTACGACCTTCATATATTCGATGCCCAGGACTTCGGCGCTGAACAAGGGAATCCAGTCCACCGGCACGAGGTCCATGAGGTTCATCAGAAAGACCCAGACGAAGATCGTGAGTCCGAGCGGCGCGATCAGGCGGCTGGTGCCGTGAAACGTGTCCTTCACGGCCGAGTCGACAAAATCGACGATGATCTCGACAACAGCCTGGAACTTGCCGGGCTTCTCAACCGACGATTTTTTCGCAACGGACCGGAACAGGACGATGAAGACCAGGCCGAGAAACACCGACCAGAACATCGAGTCGACGTTAATCGCCATCGGGTTCCCGGCGCATTTGTTCCAGACCCACTCGCCACTCTCCACTTTGCATACCTGCAGATTCTGGAGATGGTGCGCGATGTACTCGCCGGAAGTCTGCGCGCCGTGTCCGCCTTCACTCGCCATTCGTGTTACCCGTCGTTCCTTTTCGTTGCCGTTCTTTTCGCGGCACCAGGCCAACGAACGTCATCAACTGCGCTACGATGAATCCGGCGAACAACGGCCCGGCCGCGAGCGGTCGAACCGTAAGGAACACGATGCTGAACAAAAGTACCGTCAGCATCACTTTGCCGATCTCACCGATATACGCTGCCCGGATCAGCGAGCGCGCCCCCTGATCCCGGCGCGGCACCGTAAGCCTGAGTGCCAGAAATGCATTGGGGACCACACAGATCAGGCCACCTAGCAACGCCGAGTAGCCCGCGACGCTTCCATATACACCCCAAAGCACTGCGCCCAGTAAGACTCCGCTACCGACCTGTCCTAAAAGCACCCAGGCAACGACGTGCCCGGACGAGCCGCGTCGCGCTGCGGTCTCCTCCATCCGTCGCTAGCCTCCGGCACTAAAAACGCCACGTCCATCGGGCTTCCCGGCGGCTTGTGGCGCGTGGTTTGCGGTATTTCCAGGCGGGCCTTAAAAAAAGCACGCGCATTATAGAGGCAGCCCCTAACCATGGCAACAGCACCGGCGCAGATCGTCGCGCGCGTTTCAGCCTGTTTTTTCCAAGGTTTTCGGCAAGTTGGCGAACCATAGTAACGGTCTGAATCGAGCTTCTGCGGCACGCGCCCGACACTCAATTTTCCTGCTTTTCGGCCGATACAACCCGGGCACTGCATTGCAAATCGACCGGGAGCCGACATGCTGCTGATAGCCAACGAGTCTGCGAACCGAGCTCGGCCGCTCGCTGACACGGTGCGGGAATTGAGCCTTACGCCGATGTATTTCGCCAGCGCCGCCACGTTGAATGACCTCATTTCCGGAAAGGCACGTCGGATCGTTCTGCTGTCCGAAGATGACCTGACCGAGACCATCATCGACGCCGTCGCTACGGCCGGAGCGAACGGCCGTATCGGCATCATCATAGCCGCGGACCGCAAAGCGCCGCGGGTCAGTGGCAAGGTCGCACTGCTCGACCGCATCGACAGCCACGAGAATCTGGAGTGGCTCGACCCCGATTACGACTTCACCGAGATCAGCAATGCGGCGCGCAGCTGTCGACGGCGAATGTTGCGGATTTCGCGCGAGGCCATGGAAGCCGCGATCGCCGAGAATCAGCTCATCGTTCAATATCAGCCCAAGGTCGAGCGCTCTGCCGGCACCGAATGGCAGACCCAGGAGGCGGAGGCACTGCTGCGCTGGCGGCA
>JBFHXQ010000240.1:0-4623 GCA_041598895.1 Woeseiaceae bacterium
AGAACCAGTAAATGTTCATCGCGAGCAGCACGTAGACCGTGTATTTGAATATCTGGAAAAGCCTCGAACCGGCCAGCGTCAAGCGATTTCTCCGCGCCGCAGTTCGGGGATTCTAAGCGCGGCCCCTGATTTTTCGCAATCGACGCTCTACACTCGGGTTGTGAGCATCAAATCCCGATTTTCTGCGCTGGCTGGAGAACGCGACTGGCGGATCTGGTTCGGCCTGATCGTAACGATCGTCTGGATCTCGGGCGGCATCTGGTTTGTGGGGGCAGCAATCCGCCTGAATCCGGAACAGGCGTTGAGCCTGGATACCGTCGGCGGGTTCCTGGAAGGCGCGTTTGCGCCGCTCGCATTTTTGTGGCTCGTGATCGGCCTTTTTATTCAGCAGCGGGAACTTGCGCGGCATGCTGAGGCGCTGCGGCACACATCGGAGCAGTCTGCAAAGCAGACCCAGGCGATAGCGGCGACGGAGATGAATGCCAGGCAGGAAACGTTTTTCAAGATTGCCGAAAACGTCAAGCATCAGCTTGCCGGTATATCCGGCATGCTGTTCATGTCCGGCCTCGGGCCCGCCGGAAGTGGCCGCTACGATCGCGACCAGATGGACGAAATGTTTCGCCAGTCGGCAAACGGAGACAGCGAGACGTTCGCGCGCCAGTTTCTGACGATGGATTTTCTGCAGGAGGGAGGTCTCAGCGAGCTGCTGTACGGTACTGAAATCCGGCGCAGGCACACGCGCAACTATCAGCGCACCTACGAACGCCTGCTGGCGCTGGCCGAAGGATGCGATGTCGATGGCATTATCAAGGACGCAATGCTGCAAAACGCGTTCGGGCTCTTGTATCAGCGAATGCACCTGCACCGACCGCCGGATCTCAAAGACGATGCACGTCTGCCGGCGTCGCAGGCATCTTGAGTTAAGCGTCTCAGGCAAGCGGACCGGCATCGCGGCCGGGTCGCCCGGAGACATACGGGTGGCGCAGGGATGGCGCTTGCGCTTAGTATTCCCGCCGACTTTCCGTCTACAATCGCGCGCTCGGATAGAGGGCTACGGTGCATGGCTGCAAAATCAGATATCGAAATCGCCCAGGCTGCGACGCTCGAGCCGATTACGGCGATTGGCGAGAGGCTCGGCATTCCGGCCGAAGCGCTGATTCCGTTTGGCCACGATAAAGCCAAGATCAGTGCCGACTTCATCGCCGCGAATGGCCACAAGGCTGACGGCAAGCTCGTTCTCGTGACCGCAGTGTCGCCGACGCCGGCGGGCGAGGGCAAGACGACGACCACGGTCGGACTTGGTGACGCCCTGAACCGAATCGGAAAGCGTGCGGCAATTTGCCTGCGGGAACCGAGTCTGGGTCCGTGCTTTGGTATGAAAGGCGGTGCGGCCGGCGGCGGCTACGCGCAGGTTGTACCGATGACGGATATTAACCTGCACTTTACCGGCGACTTTCATGCGATCGGCGCGGCGCACAACCTGCTCGCCGCATTGATCGACAACCATATGCACTGGGACAACGAGCTCAACATAGACCCGCGCAGGGTGACATGGAAGCGGGTTGTGGACATGAATGACAGGGCGCTTCGGTTCGTCGCCTCGGGACTCGGCGGTTTTCACAACGGCGTCGTTCGCGAGGCCGGCTTCGACATAACCGTTGCCTCCGAGGTGATGGCCATTTTTTGTCTTGCCAATGATCTGAAGGATCTCGAAAATCGGCTCGGAAATATTGTCTTCGGGCATACGCGGGATAACAAGCCGGTCACGGTGCGCGAACTCAACGCGCACGGAGCAATGACCGCTCTGCTGCGCGACGCGTTCCAGCCCAATCTCGTTCAGACGATGGAAAATAATCCGGCTTTCATGCACGGCGGACCGTTCGCGAATATCGCTCACGGATGCAACTCTGTGATAGCGACGCGCACCGCGCTGAAGCTTGCCGACTACGTCGTTACTGAAGCCGGATTCGGTGCGGATCTGGGTGCCGAGAAGTTTTTCAACATCAAGTGCCGAAAGGCGGGTCTGCATCCAGATGCTGCCGTGCTTGTTGCGACGATCAAGGCCCTCAAGATGCATGGCGGCGTTGACAGGGATGCCCTTGGCGACGAAAACGTCAAAGCTTTGCTGAAAGGCTGCCGAAATCTCGGTAAACACATCCGAAATCTCGGCCACTTCGGCGTGCCGGTTGTCGTTGCGATCAACCGGTTCACTGCGGATACGGACGCCGAAGTCGAGGCTGTCCGCGACTATTGTGAGGAGCATGGAGTGCATGCCGTCACCGCGACCCACTGGGCCGACGGTGGTGCCGGTGCGGCGGATCTTGCGGAGGAAGTCGTCAAACTATGCGACAGCGGCGTCTCCCAGTTCCGGACGCTGTACGACGACGACGAAACGCTCTGGAACAAGACGCGGGAAATTGCCCGCGAGATTTATGGCGCAGATGACATCATCGCTGACAAGAAGGTTCGAGCCGAATTCGCAAAGCTGGAGGAAGAGGGCTACGGACACTATCCGATTTGCGTTGCGAAAACACAGTACAGCTTCTCGACCGATCCGAATCTCCTGGGTGCTCCCACCGGACACGTTGTTCCGATTCGCGAACTCCGGCTTGCGGCCGGCGCGGAGTTCGTCGTAGTCGTCTGTGGGTCCATCATGACGATGCCGGGGCTGCCGCGGCAGCCGGCTGCGTATAACATCAGGGTCAACAGCGAAGGCCGCATCGAGGGCTTGTTCTAGCCCTGCAAGAGCGGCAGTTCAAGGCGGTTTCGCGTACCATGAACGGGTATATCGCGTGCGCGTTCATACACTGTTCCGATGCCGACCGACGAAGAACTCAACAAGGGGTTTGTGCTCGGGGACTGGGAGGTCCTGCCCGCGCGGGGTGTATTACGGTCGGGCGATCAGGAGGAGCATCCCGAACCGAAGGTTTTTGGCGTGCTCATGGCGCTGGCCCGTCGCGACGGCGATCTTGTCACGCGCGACGAGCTCATCGACGAACTCTGGGACGGGCGGCCGACCAGCGACGAACCGATCAATCGGTGCCTGTCGCAGCTGAGACGCCATCTCGGAGATCGCGACAAACCCTACCGCTATATCGAGACCCTGACCCGCCGCGGATATCGACTGCGCGAAAAGGTGCGGCTGAACGTGCCGGCGTCATCACCCGCTGATCCAACACCGGCAGGTTCCCGCAAGAAGCTGTGGATCGCGGCTGCTGCGGTTGCTGCCGTCGTGCTGCTGATTGCTGTATCGCTTCGGGAACCGCATTGGGTCAGTAATGAACCGATCCAGTCAATCGGGGTGCTTCCGTTTGAAAATCTGAGTAACGACGCCGACGATCTGTATCTCGTATCCGGTTTCAAGGAAGAGCTTGTTCACACACTCAACAACATTCCCGATTTCGCGGTGAAGGGTGCGCGGGTCAATTATCCGGATCACGAGGTGACGGAAATCGCCGGGATGTTGGATGTCGATGCGGTCCTGTTCGGCGGCGTGCAGCGTAATCGTGACGTGCTGAAGATAAGTTATGAGATCGCCGATGGCCGCAGCGGCATCAGCGTTTCATCAGGCAGTATCACGGGTCGGCTCGAAAACATCTTCGCATTGCAGGAGCAGCTTGCGGCAATGGTGCGCAACGAAATGCTGGGCGAGTCACCGCGGCAGCTCGTATCGACGAGTCGACCTGCCAACTTCCAGGCCTATGACCGCTATATGCGGGGACTTTACGCCTTCGAAAGGCGCGGCAAACCGGGCAATCTGGAAGAGGCCTTGCGCCTGTTCGAGGAAACGATCGAGCTGGATCCGAATTTCGGACCGGCATACCTGCAGCTGGCCACTGCATATGCGCTGCTGCCCGATCACCGCAGTGCACCGCTCGAGCAATCGCATGCGAAGGCGATTGAGGTCGTGGAGCAGGGAATCGCTGTCGACACGAGCATCGTCGACGCCGCCGGTGCCGTTTTCGGTTTCGTCTACCACAAGCGTAAGGAATGGGCGAAAGCGGAGGAGGCCTATCTGCGAGCGACGCAGGCAAGCGTGGTCGATTCGAATGCCTTTAACTGGTACTCACGCATGCTCGCCAGCGTCGGCAGGCTCGACGATGCGCTGGACATGGCGCTGGAAGCACTGCGAATCGATCCGACTTCCGCGGTCATCAACAGCCGCGTTGCCATCGCTTACACCTGGCTCGGCAATTCGTCGCGCGCAACGGAATTCTTCGATCGCGTCGATCGGCTGGATGCGGTCGGGGCTACGCACCTGCTCGCACATGCGCTGCTTCTGGTGCGCGACGGGCACCCGGAGCAAGCCCGAGCAATTGCCTACCAGGCCGTCGAGCTCGAGGGCGGGCCGCCGAGTTGGATAGATCCCGTTTTTGCCGCGTTTCAACAGCCGGATAACCAGGCTGCTGCACTGGCGGCCATCGACCGTGCGGTTGCTGACGAGCACATCGGGCCGCTCGTGGAGGTGACGGCACGAACCATGCTTGGTGACGTAGACAGCGCGATGCGTATCGCATGGCGGCTCGTCGAGCCCGGCGAAGTTTTCGAAATGGACCTGCTCTTCATTCCGGAGTTTCGGCCGCTTCGCGAGCACCCGGAATTTGCCGCGCTGATCGACGCGCT